>DAIOGM010000110.1:1581-17995 GCA_036745215.1 Gemmataceae bacterium | reverse complement strand
CCTCGCTTGCGCCGGGACTCGTCGGGCAATTGCGAACGTTGAGCAACATGCGGGCAAGCGTGCTCGACGTTCGCAATTGCCCGACGAGTCCCGGCGCATGCGAGGTGGTGCCGGAAACGAGCGGGCCCTGTTCAAGGACGACGACGTCCTTTTGGCCAAGCTGGGCCAGGTGATAGGCGATACTCGCCCCGGCGATGCCGCCGCCGATGATGACGATGTTGGCGTGGGGTTGCATGCGATGCCTTTCAATTGGAACCACGGGGGGCACGGGGAACACGGGGGAAAGATTGAGTTCTCACTCTTGCTTTCCCCCCGTGTTCCCCGTGGTTCCTTTCAAACACCGATCCAGATGCCGCCGGCCATAATCCAGATAATACTGCGGCGAATGCAACTTCGAGATCGCCGCCTGCAAGTAGCCCCAGCTCGCTTCGCGCAAATCCGACGCGAGGCGCATCAACTTCAATCGTCGCAGATCCTCGGGCCGGGCTGCGCCAAAATACGCCAGCAGCAACGCCTTCTCCTGTTCCTCGGTCAACTGCAAGTTCGACGCGAAGTTGCCCAGATCGAAGAAGCGATTGCCGCGGCCGCCGTATTCCCAGTCGATGATGCGCAGCGTTTGGCCGTCGTCGAGGAAGTTGCCCGCGAGCAAATCGTTGTGACACAGACAGGGCGTCTCCGCGCTCACTTCGCTTTCGATGCGCTGCAGCACGCGGAGCGCATCGCTCCAGTCAGCCGGCAATTCGATCTTTCGTTCGCGCGCCTTGTCCAGGTAATCGCGAATGGTGCGGAACACATTGAACTCCGCCACCTGGCCATCGATCGGCGCCGCATGGCATTTCTTGAGCGTCGCGCCGATGCGTTCGAGCATCGCCGAGTTTTGCACGTGTTCTTCCTTCAATAGGACGCCCGGCACGAAGCGAACCAGCAGCGCGCCGCCGAAGCCTTCGAACGGCGGCGGATTGAGTTCGGGCAGAAACGCGATCACCTCGGCGCCGAGCCCCGCTGCCGCGATCGCTTTCGAACACGCGACTTCGCGTTCGCGATTGATGCCGAGGATGTCGGTGCCGTGGCCGAAGACGCGGAGCACATAGGATTCGTTGACGTCATCAACTTTGAATATTTTGTTGGTCAGGCCGCCGCCGAGTTCGGTGATGACGAGGGATTTTCCTTTGAGCGACGGGACGTGTTGCAGGATGGCACGGGCGTTTTCGATCATGTCGAGTTTCTCCAGTTCAAGTGCCTTGGGCACGCATAGCCAGGTGCAATCAGAAAGCCGCATATGCCGCCGGTCAGTTTGCCGACGATCACCGGCAACAGCAGGTTCGGCTGAAAATTTGTCGTGAACGCCAGATGATCGCCGAACGTGAACGCCGCACAAACAGCAAACGCGATGCACAGCACCTTGTCGCGAGGCCGCATGTCCTTGACGAGGCGAAACATTGCCAGGATATTCGCCGCGGCTGCCAGGATACCGGCGGCGCCGGTTGAGTCCAAACCAATTTTTCGGCCAATCGCCTCGATCGGTTTGGAGAGGTATTTGCGCAATAGGTAAACCATCGGAAACGCGCCGGCGAGCATGATGCCGATGTAACCGGCGACTTCGAGGGCGCGCATGATGTGCTTTTCTTCCAACAGGCATTCATCGGCGAGTTCTTTGATTTGCACGGGTTCGGCAATAACCCGATCGAAAGGCCATTTTTTGAAGACCAAAGTGAACAAGCCAATGCCGAAGTTTGCAAAGGTGACATGCTCGACGATGCAAAGCACCAGGACAATCTTGACGACAATGCCCACCGATCGGCCGAACGCCATGAACAGGCGAATCATTTGGACCGGGAAATACTTCAGACCCAGCGCGAGCACAATCATAATGCCGGTTAGCGGCACGAGGTCACGCAATACTTGCCCTAGGTCCATTTTGAGTACGCCAGTCGGCCCGCCCGTAGCGGGAGACAAGCGAATCGTGGGCTGGAGTAGAGCGATCAAAAGATTGGCAACCAAGACGCCAATCGGAATTGAGAGAAGCCCCGCCATGGCTCCGAGCGCCATGTACTTGTGATCGCGTTTCTGAAGCATGGCAAGCCCGACGGGAATCGAAAAAACAATCGTTGCGCCTGCCATGTAGCCGGTGGTCACGGCGGTGATCCAGCTTTGACGCGCTTCGCCCGCGAGAACGTCCGCCAGAAACAGGCCTCCCATATCGACCGCAATAATAGTAGTCGCGGCCATGGCTGGATTGGCGCCGATGGCCGTGAAGAGGGGGGCGATCCATCTCTCGATGATCGCCGCCAGAATTGGCACCGACGCCATGATGCCCGCGACGGGCAAGAAGATGTAGCCGATCGAATAGATGCCTTCCAAGAATTCCTTGCCGAGGCCCGATTCGTCATTGATGCAAGCGGCGATGGCGCCGGCGACGGCTGAGGCGAGAATGATCGAGATGACGATCCAGCCGAATATTTCCACGTAGCACCTCTGAGGGGCGTTGGCGAGAAGTGAATGGAACCCGTTTTGTTAGGAACTGCTAACTCATCTTACGGAGGTGGTCAAGGGATCGGGAGGAATTTTTCAGTGCCAATAAAAAGCCCACGCCGATGAAGCGTTTCTCGACGATCGTCGTCGCGTTCGGCAACGACGCGTCCCAAGTCCGCGTTAGGCTGTATCGGTAACGAAGGCATCGGGCTGAAAGTGGAGTCGCCGGTCATGAAGAGGCCACCACGCTTGCACAGGCGTTATTCTTGACCTACCCTTTCGTAGTGATATTGACTTTCTGAAACTACGGGAGTCATCGCCATGTCAAACGAGTTGATTACCGCGCGTCTGCTTCGCGTCTCATCACCCAAAATCGAAACGGAATGGCACGTCATTCACGAGGGAAAAGAGATCGGCCCATTGACGCGAGATGCTTTGGTCGAAATGGCGGAGACCGGCCGCATCGAGCGATACGACCTCGTCCGGGAGGCCGGCGGTGAGTGGATGAAGGCTTCAGAAACGGCAATCTTGCGCCGACAATTCTCCCATGGTGCGCCGAATGAAACCGAACGCGCGCCCTTGGAGACCCTGTTGGCGAATATGGATCGCTATCAAACGCAGTTGGCCGTTGCATTTGTCGCGATTGTGATCGTCATCGGCGTGGGATTCAGCTTCTATCGCAGCATCTTCCCATCGCTCTCGGTCGCAGGCACGACCTGGCAGGGCTCGGAAAATCTGGAGAAATTCGGTTTCCTCAAGTTCAACTTTCGATCCGACGGGACCGTCGTCATGACTGACGCGGCACGTCATGTGAATGGCGATGTGTACGGAAAATGGTCGCAGAGCGGATCCGACGTGACCATTGAGTTCAGCAATTGTCGATACCAAGGCAAGATTGAGAACTCCGTTCTCAAAGGCACCGCCAACTTCCCCCAAATGGGCAAGAGGTGGACGTTCTCCGTAAGCAAACAATAGTCGCTTCGCGATTGTTGGATGTGTCTTACCACTGCTCGCCGGAACATGATACGTGAAAAAGCCCACGTCACCGTGCGATGACGTGGGTCTGGCAGCGTACAACCCCCGGGAATCATCCCGGGGCTTGAGGGTTGATTAGACGAGCGCCTTCTGGCGCCGTGCGGCGCTCTTCTCCAGCGCGCTCTTCAAGCGGTTGCGGGCGACGTGCAGGCGACGCTTGATGGTGCCGACCGGGGTCTCGAACTCGCGGGCCATCTGCTTCAAGGTTTGACCCTTGATGTAGAAGGCGACGAGAGTGTCGCGATCGAGCGGCTTCAAGCGGTCCAGGCCCTTCCAGATGTCCGCGCGGTCCTCCGCGCGAATCATCTCATCGACCGGCGCCGCACCCGCGCCCGGAGCGTTTTGCATGAACTCCGGCTCCGCGCCCTGGACCGGCGCTTTACGAGTGACGCGGTTGATCGCCATGCGAACGGTGATCTGACGCAACCAGCCAACGAAGCAGTGCGGATCGCGCAGTTGAGCGATCTTCTGCATCGCGTGGATGAAGACTTCCTGCGCCAGCTCCGTCGCCTCGTTCGGATCACGCAAACGCGCGAGCGCAACGGCGTAGACGGCCGGGTGGAAACGCTCGACCAACTCGCCGAACGCGACCCGGTCGCCGCCTTGAGCACGCGCGATCAAAATGAAGATTTCGTCCCAGCTCATGAGGTTACCCTTCCTTTCCACCCGTCCGCATCGTTGTAGGCACACTCCGTGTGCCGTGCTGAGCACAGACGGAACACGGAGTGTGCCTGCAACAATGTGGCAATGCTTGTAAATTGGATGCAATTAACGGGGTGCGAGCGCATTGCTCGCGGTGGAAACCAGCCTGTGTCGGGTTCGTCGCTTACCCACGCATCCGGTTCGTCGTCGCCCAAGACATCGCTTTTCGTTCGCGATATGGCGTTGACGTTCTGACACATGGCACGACGCCTAACACGCTCGCGGACCGACCGGCCCGTAGGAAGCCCTGATTATCAGGGCCTGTCCCGACGGCGAACGGTCCGGTGAGCTGCAGGCTCGGCATGGAAGAGAAGGGGGCCGGGATTATCCCACTGGCCCGCTTCGATTCCTTGCGCGTACCGGTCACGACGACGCCATGAATATTGGCGACGCATTGCACCAGGATTTGCAGGTTCTTGCTGGCCATGGGAGCCTCCGGCGAAAATGGCGCTTGACGCGCCGAACAGAAGGTTGATCGAGCGGCTGACCACTTTCTACTTGGTTCGACGCAGCCAACGTCGAACTTTGTCCAAAGTTGTGAACCTTTGATCGCATGCACCTCACGGACAATCTTTGGTTCGATGAGGTTCGCGCGATTTTTGCAATTTTTGTGCAAAGGAATGGAGTCTAATAGCAACCACGATGCCAAAGATTGGCACACCGCGGATTCATCACCTAATTATATGGCATTCAAGTGGTTGCGCTCAAGCCTTTTTGGCGTGTAGCAATTACATTCTCGTCAATGCCCTTTTGTGGGTCATTTCGCAACAACTCCCTTTGGCGGTTTGCCACAGGCCAATGTAGGTCAGGCTTTCCAGCCTGACGTTCGGGATGGTCCTGTCAGGCTGGAAAGCCTGACCTACATTGTCGTGCTTGCAATCATTAATCTATTCTATTTGCATGTAAGGACTTACGTCCGCACGCCAATTGACGATGACACGCGAAACCGCTCCCTGGTAGAATCTCGGCGAATGGATTCACTCTCAACCACCCCGAGCAAGGAAGCAACGATGCGAAAGAAACTCTGGTTTGGCGTGTTGTTTGTCATGGTCCTCAGCGTCGCGGCGGGAGCACACTTCTTTGGCCGCACGAACGCCCAGGACCCCCCGAAGAAAGCGGAGCCGGCAGAGACGAAGGGCGACGATTTGTTCGAGACGCTGAAGAAGGCGCTCGAGGCGAAGAAGGACACGAAGCCGATTCCGCCACCCGAGCCGGTCGATTTTGGCGTGCAGCCGGCGCCGTTGCCGCCGATGAAAGAGGACAAGGGCGTCATTCCGCCGCCCGCGGCCTTGCCGGCGCTGCCGCCGCCATCGGGTTTGCCGGCGATTCCGCCGCCGACTGCCGTTGAGGAAAAACTCGGGGTTCCGCCGGTGTCCGCCAAGCCGGAAATCGCTTCGCCGCCGACGTTGCCGCCAGTGACGGCCACGCAGGCGGTTGAAGTGCCGAAGGTGAAGCCGATGCTGCCGCCGTTGGAAGAGCCGAAGGCGAAAGCCTTGCCGCAGCCGTTCGCGCCGACTTCGCCCGTCGCGCAGCCGGAAAAGAAGAATGATGGTCCTCCTTCGCTCCCACCCCTTGTTGGCACGCCCGCAGCGCCGCCGACGGTGCAAGTCGCGCCGAATCCGCCGATCGGCGATCACGTCGCCAAGTTGAAGGATTGCCCCTGGAGCCTGCAAGTGGACATGATCGATGGACAAACTATCGTAACCGCGACCGTCAACAAGAAGCACGAGTTCAAGATCGTCTGCCAAAGCGTTGATCTGCAAACCGCCAAGTCCATATTGAAAGCGACCGGCAAGGTGCAAATCACCGGCGAAATGATGACGGGCCATTGCGACCACCTGACGATTCCGCTCCTGGACGATCGCCTGCTCATGGAAGGCGGCGCTCAGGTATCGATTCAGAAAATCCCGACGAACGTGTCGAGCGAAAAGCCGGCGAGCTTCGAACTCAAGGGATCGGAACTCAACTTGCGCATCAGCGAGATTCAATCGGGCAAAGTGATTCAAGCGAGCTGGCAGCCGGGCCGCGACGTCGTGGAACGCGTTCGCGTGAACGATTCGCCGCCGACTGACGACGCCAAGAAGTGGACGCCGTATGGCCGATTGATGCCTGCCAAGATCAATCTAAGCGAGCCGGCGTGGAGCCTCGTCGGCAACGACGGCAAGGTGATCACGTATCTCGTGGCCCGCGACGGCGGCACCTTGAGCCAGTACGAAGGCCGCACGATCAGCGTGCTCGGCTCCAATGAGCAGATCGCCGGCCGAACGATGCTTCGCGTGACGCACATCGCGTTGCCGTGAGCGATTGTTGATAAAATGAAAACCGCGGGTGACGCACGGCGCGCCCGCGGTTTTTTTTGTTGTCCACTCTCAACCTCCGGTGACAGGGTGACATGGTGACAAGGTGACAGGGTGACGCTCTGTCACCTTGTCACCTTGTCAACCTGTCACCGGATGGGGAGGCGAGAAAATCAGGAGTACATCATTGACCTCTTCCGCGACGCTCATGAAGCGAACCTGAAGCGCGCCCAGCCGCTCGCCGCGCGCATGCGGCCGCGCTCGCTGGACGAGTTCGCCGGCCAGGAACATTTCCTCGGCGAAGGCAAGCTGTTGCGCCGTTTGCTGCAAGCGGATCGATTAAGCTCCGTCATTTTCTACGGCCCGCCCGGCTGCGGCAAAACAGCTTTAGCACACGTGATCGCCCATCACACGCAGTGCGTCTTTCGCCAGGTCAACGCGGTCGCCGTCGGCATCAAGGAAGTGCGCGAGATGCTCGAAGAGGCTCGCGCCGAGCTGGCGGATTCCGGGCGGCGCACGATTCTGTTCGTCGATGAACTGCACCGCTTCAATCGCACCCAGCAAGACGTGCTATTGCCCGACGTCGAGGAAGGCCGCATCATCCTCATCGGCGCGACGACGCAGAATCCCTTCTTCGCGATCAATTCGCCGTTGTTGAGCCGAAGTCAGATTTTCACGTTCGTGCCGTTGTCAAAGGAACACATCAAACTGCTGATGCAGCGCGCGTTGACGGACAAGGAGCGCGGCCTTGGCAACAAGACGATCCACGCCCACGACGACGCGCTCGATTTCCTGGCCGAGATCTGCGACGGCGACGCGCGGCGCGCGTTGAGCGCCCTGGAAGTCGGCGTATTGTCAATCGACAAAGAGCCCATTGATTTCACGCTCGACGTCGCCCGCGATTCGATCCAGCGCAAGCTGATGGACTTCGACGCAACCGGCGACGCTCATTACGATGTCGCCAGCGCGTTCATCAAAAGCATGCGCGGCAGCGATCCGGACGCCGCGATCTATTGGCTGGCTCGCATGCTCGAATCCGGCGAGGACCCGCGCTTCATCGCGCGGCGCGTCGTCATCTGCGCGTCGGAAGATGTGGGCAACGCCGATCCGCAGGCATTGTGCGTGGCGGCCGCTGCATTGCAAGCGACGGAGTTCGTCGGCCTGCCCGAATGTCAGCTCGCCCTCGCGCAGGCCGTCACCTACATCGCGACCGCGCCCAAGTCGAACGCGGCCACGCTCGCCATCGGCAAGGCGCGCGACGACGTCAAGAATGGCCGCACGATGGCGGTGCCGGCGCATCTGCGTGACTCCCATTATCAAGGCGCCAAGGAATTCGGCCACGGCGAGGATTACAAGTACGCTCATGATTTCGAAGGCGGCTGGGTCGATCAAGCGTATCTGCCGGAGGACCGCCGCTATTACGAGCCGACCGACCGCGGCTACGAGGCGGAAATCAAGAAGCGTTTGGACGAATGGCGAGCGAAGAAGAAATCGTAGCCACGAGCAGATTGACCGATCAACAGTATGGCTGATAGGATGAGAAGATGAAGACAATTCGCAAAAAGCCTGGCAAAAAGCTCATCCGATGCCTTGTCTATTTGATCAAAGAAGACGAAGGCGGGTTCTCCGTTCTTGCTGCGAACTTACCGGGCGCTGCGAGCCAGGGCGATACGCAAGAAGAAGCGCTGGCAAACATCGTAGACGCAATCGAAGGAGTCATGGCCGCCTATCATGCAGCCGGCGAAGAGGTGCCTTGGACGGAAGAACCACGACCCAAGGATTTCCCGCACATCACGGAACACTGGGTAGTCGTCCATGCCGAGCCTGAATAATGTCCCAGGAAAACCGGCTGTCAAGGCTTTCAAGAAACTGGGCTTCAATCTTGTTCGCATCCAAAGCTCGCATCACATTCTGAAAAAAGATGGACACCGCTTTCTCTTGTCGGTGCCGGTCCATGGCAATCGCCCCGTCGCCAAAGGTACGCTTCGCACGTTGATTGCGGACGCGGGCGTTAGCGAAGAGGAGTTTCTGGCCTTGCTCTGAGGCGTAACGCGTCGATCTGCCGCGATCTGTCCAAACATTTCCTTGTGAGCATCCTTTTTTACAGTGCCATGCGCTCCATTTATCGGTTAGGTTGATAAGATACGTTCCACAGTCGGTATGAACGGGGGGACCACCATGCGCATGAAACATCCTGCGATTGCAGCGTTTTCAGTTTTCGTTTTCGCGGCCCTTGCTCACGCCCAGGCGACGCCGCGCATCAGCCACATTTTGCCGATGGGCGGCCAGGCGGGCACGACCGTGGATTTTCGCGTCGTCGGCCAGGACATGAACGACGTCGTCGGCCTGCATTTCAATTTCCCGGGCGTCACGGTCGAGACCGGCACGAGCGAAGCGTCCGACGGCCCCAAGATGGGCAAGGGCAAACAACCGCAGCCGCAGAATTTGACGGCCCATCGCTTCAAGATCACGCTGCCCGCAAATGCGCCGCTCGGTATTCAAGACGTGCGCGTCGTCACCAAGGCCGGCATCAGCAATCCGCGCGCGTTCGTTGTCGGCGATCACAAGGACATCAGCGAGACCGAGCCGAACAACGACGTGCCGCAAGCGCAAAAGATCGACCTCAACACCACGGCCAACGGCGTCATCACTACGGCGACGGACGTCGATTATTACGTGTTCTCCGGCAAAAAAGGCCAACGCGTCGTCTGCGCGTGCCTGTCATCGAGCATCGACAGCCGGCTGCCAGCCGCCGTGCAGGTTTACGGCGCCGACGGCAGCAACCTCGGCAACAGCATCGGCTATTCCAACAGCGACGCGGTCGCGGATGTCACGCTGCCGACCGATGGTGAGTACTACGTGCGCGTCCATTCGTTTTCGTACACGCAAGGCGGCGTCGATTATTTCTATCGGCTGACGGTTTCCACCGCGCCGTGGATTGACGCGGTCTTTCCGCCCGTCGTGCAGCCGGGCAAGGACGCACAAGTTACCGTTTACGGCCGCAACTTGCCGGGCGGCAAGATCGATCCGAGCATGATGCTGAAAGATCGTGCCCTCGAGAAAGCGGTCATCACCATCAAGACGCCAAACGATGCGAACGCGTTGCAACGCCTCGCGACCGCCAGCACCATGGCGCCGCCCGCGTCAATGCTGGATGGCTTCGATCAACGCATCAAGAATGATGTGGGCCAATCCAATCCATATCTGATGACGTTCGCGTCCGCCCCCGTCGTCCTCGATGACGGCGACAACGACGAGCAGAGCAAGGCACAGAAGATCAGCGTGCCGTGCGTCATCGCGGGACGCATCGAAAAGAAGTCGGATCGCGATTGGTACACGTTCACGGCCAAGAAAGGCCAGACGTTCTACGTAGATGCTTTTGCTGATCGGCTCGGCGCCCCGGTTGAAGTCATTTATCAAATTCGCGATGCGCAGAACAACCTGGTGACGCAGCAACAAGAATCGAATGAGATCCTGAGCCCGCAGTTTTATACGCGCTCCGAGGATCCGCTGCGTTACAAGTTCGTCGTGCCGGCGGACGGAACCTACACGCTCATGGCGACGAGCCGCGATGCGTTCACGCAGTACGGGCCGCGGCATCTTTACACGATCCGCATCACGCCCGAGGAGCCCGACTTCCGACTGATTGCGATGCCGACGTCGGTTCTCAATCCGGATGCGAACACCGTTCATCAATCCGGCGGCGCGCCGTTCAATGTTTACGCCTGGCGCTTCGGCGGCTTCACCGGCGACATCACGCTTTCCGGCCAGAATCTGCCGCCGGGCGTCGGCGTCAATCCGCAGGTCATCTCGGGCGCCCAAAAGCAGGCGGTGTTCGTCGCACACGCCGATGCCAGCGCCAAGTCGTGGGAAGGCGCGATCCGCATCGTCGGCACGGCCACCGTCAACGGCAAGAAGATCGTCCGCGATGTGCGGGCCGCGACCATGTCCTGGCCGGTCGCTCAAGGGAACAATCCATCGATTACGCGACTGGATCGCGAACTTGTGCTGGCGGTGCGTGAAAAGGCGCCTTACACGCTTGCCCTCACGTCGGACAAGATCAAGGTGAACCAGGGCGACAAGGTGTCGATCCCGGTGAAGGTCGTGCCGGGCGAAAACTTCAAGACCGCGGTGCAAGTCGCCGCGTTCGGCGGGCCGCCGGGCATGATCCAGCAAAACGTCTCGATCACGCCGGGGCAGGGGGGCACGGTGACGCTCGACACCAAGGGAGGCGCTCCGATTCCGCCCGGCAATTACACGGTGTTCCTGCGCGGCCAGACCCAGCCGATCAATCTGAAGCAGCCGCAGCCTCCCAAGGCCGGCGGTCCGCCCAATATCGTCCAGGTGTCGATGCCGGTGCTCGTGACGGTCGTGCCGAAGCAGCTCGGCAAGTTCAACGCGACGCCGACCAACGCCAAGGTCGCGGTGGGAAAAGACGTCGAGGTGACGGTCCGCCGGGCCCGACAATACCATTTGCCGGTTTTTCTGAAAGTCGAAGCGGTTTTGCCGCCGAACGTCAAGGGAGTGACCGCCAAGGACGTCACCATCAAGGCGGACGAGGAAGAAGCGAAGCTGATTTTCACGGTCGCGCCGGATGCGACGGTTGGCCCCGCCCAGAGCATCACGATCCGCGCGACGGCGATGTTCAACGACATGTACCCGATTGTGCACGAGGCAAAGCTGACGTTGAATATTGGTAAGTGATCGTCCGTAGCCGCAAGCTGCCAGCTTGCATGCTGAAGCGAAAGCAGACAAGCTGGCAGCTTGTCGCTGCGGAGCGAGACGGCTACTTTGGTCTTTTCAGGATTCTTTAACTTTCGTCTGGTACGATTCGTGCCGAAGATGGATGAGTTTCGGGCCGTTTGGGCGGCGCCGGTGCTACGATAACGACGTGTTGCGTGCTTTCCATCAGGCTTGGCACGCCGCGCGGTTTCCCACCTTGCAAGCCTGAGCATGAACAAGCATTGCTGGAGCTTCTTTATTATGAAAATGCGCGTGCTGGGCATCCTCGGTTGCCTGTGTTTGATCGTCTGTTTCTCCTCGTCCGCGAACGCCCTTTACCGCAAGCCCGATCTGGAGCCGGTCCAGGTTGACCGTCTCGTCAAGAACATGGAATCCATGATCAAGAAGGGCTCCAAGAACGTCGTCAATATCCGCTACAATCTGGCCCGCGTCCATGCCATGGCTTATGCGCTCAAAGTCGATTCGTGCGAGCAAGTCAAGGAGCGCCCCTCCGAGGGGGCCTGGTTCGGCTTCACGCCGGCCGCGGTCCCATTCAAGGCCGTGACGACCGACGACAAGGCCAAGCAGGACGCAGCCAAGAAAAACCTCAACAAGGCGATTCAAACGTACACGGAACTCGTCACCGATCAGCCCAACCATTTGCCCGCCCAGCTCGGCCTGGCGTGGTGTCTTCAGCAGGCGGGGAAGAAGGATGAAGCCATCAAAGGTTACCGCGAAGTCGCCACCAAGGGGTGGGAGCTAGAGTACAAGCTCAAAGCAGGCCCGCTCGGCGGCAATTTCCTTACCAAGGAAGCAGCGAATTATCTGATCCCGTTATTGGACGCGCAAAAGGACGAGCGCGAGATCGACGACCTCAAGGCACGCGTCGGCATTCTCAATAAACTGCCGCGTCCCGTGACGCCGATCGCGATTCCGCTCAAGGACGGCCTCGCTGCCGCGGAACTGGAAGATAAGAGCGCCTCCGTCCTCTTCGACGCCGACGGCACCGGCCTGGATCGGCGCTGGACCTGGATCAACAAGGACGCCGCCTGGCTCGTCCATGATCCATTGCAGACCGGCAAGATCACGTCCGGATTGCAACTCTTCGGCAACGTCACCTTCTGGTGCTTCTGGGCCAATGGGTACGAAGCATTGAGCGTTCTCGACGACAACAGCGACGGCACGCTCCGCGGCGCTGAATTGAAGGGCCTCGCTCTCTGGCACGACGTGAACGCCAACGGCGTGTGCGACACGGGCGAAGTACGATCGCTTTCCGAGCACGGCATCGTGGCGCTGGCCTGCGAATGGCAAACCGATCCACAGCACGCCGACCGCATCGCGTATTCGCCGCGCGGCGTGACCTTCCAGAACGGCGCGACGCGGCCGACGTTCGATCTGATTTTGCGGCAACGCTAACCCTGTGAACGAAAATAGCACGCCCCTCGTTCCCAGGCTCTGCCTGGGAACGCACTATCCCCGAGGCTCCGCCTCGCCGCAGTGCTCTCGTCAAGACGCCCCATCCGGCGACCGTGTAATCGCGCCGTGACGGTGGAACGCAGTCTCTACCGGGTTCAGTGAGGCAGAGCCTCGCGGATAGTGCGTTACCAGGCGGAGCCTGGGAACGAGGGCTAATCACGAATCACTTCTGTTTGGCACGAATCGTGTTCAGTTCGTACTCCAGCCAATCCCAAATCGCCTGATAACGTGCGTTCGTTGACCAATTGCTGGGCAGCTCGGCGAAGATCCCGCCGAGATCCAATTCGCCGCTGGTCGCTATCTTTGGCGCTGCACTTTTGCTGAGAATACCGCCGGTTGACAATTCGCCGGCCAGGTACTGCGCCGGCGCGACGCCCAGCGCGAAGCCGTCGATATTGAAAGCGCCCAGGCCGAACTGGCCGCCGTCGAACGTGAGCTGCGACGTGAAGGCGCCGCTCGTGTTGGCGCCGAGAACATCGGGCCGAAACGCAAAGATGTCGTCCCTCGTGCCCGAAAGGCCCGGCACGCCGAAGCTGCCGAGCGTGGAGAAATACAGCGTTGGCGCGCCGCCGGCCGCGTCGGACGCCACGAACAAGCCATCGACGTCTTCACCGTCATTGGACGCCAGTCCGACGTCGCTGCCGTCGAAATACCACGCCCAACTCCCGCTCGTGGGGGGGCCGAGCATCGTCGGCGCGAAGACAATGAGGTCCTCATCCTGTCCGCCGATCGCCACGCCCGGCACGCTAAAGGCGCCGGCCGTGGAGATCAACAATCGGCCGTCCGGCAACAGGTCGATGGCGTCGATATTCTCTGCCGCGCCGCCCAAGCCCACGTCGCTGCCGTCGAAGTAATAGCTCCAGGCGCCGCTGGTCGTCGTCCCCAGTTCCCAGTGCGAGAATTGGATCAAGTCCTCGCCGAAGCCGCTGATGGACCCGCCATAACCCGTCGGGACGGTGAACGCGCCGGTCGTTGAAACAAGGATGGTCCCGTCGTCCATGAAGGTGAAGGCGTCGATGTTTTCCGACAGCGCGGTCAGGCCGACGTCGCTGCCGTCGAAGTACATCTGATACTTGAACGAGCCGTCCGCTTCTGAAACGAGACTGACAATATCGGCGCTTGCGACGCCAAGCTGGCTGCCGTCGCTATTGGTGAGCGTGCCGCCGGCGCCGGTCGAGAAGTAATACGCCAAACGAATGCTGACATCGACGTGCGCGGCCGCAAAAGCACTGCCGTCGGTCACGACGTAATCGAAACCGGCCCAGCCGCTGTAGCCAGCGTCGGGCGTGAACACGATCGCGCCGAACTCGAGGGAAACCTGGCCATTGATCGCATTGCCGACGCTGACCACCGACAGCCAATCGCCGTCCGCGTCGGTGTCGTTGGCGTTGAGGTCCCAATCATAAATGGTGAGCGCGGCGTCGCGGAACGTACGGATAAGGTCGTTGTTCGCGATCGGAGCATCATTGATCGAGCTGACATGGATCGTTGCCGTGGCCGACGCGAACGCTTGAGCGTCTGAGATGGTGTAGCCGAAATTGGCCGTACCGTTGAAGTTGGCGTCCGGTGTGAACGTGATGGTCTGATCGCCGTTGATGACGGCAGAGCCGCCGGAGATCCAATCGATGGAGACGAGGGCGAGCGCATCGCCGTCCGGATCGCTGTCGTTGACGAGCACATCGATGATCACGGAGGCATCTTCGTCGGTATTGGCAAAATCGTCGTTGGCCGTGGGCGGTAGATTCTCCGGCGGCGGCGGCGGCGGTGGCGGCGGATCGGGAGGCGGTTCGCTGCCGCCGCCGCCGGGCAGGATCGTCATCGACCAGGAGTTAAGCCAGCCGGTCTCGAAGCCCCAGTTGTCCACCCACAAGGTCCACGTGCCCTGGGCGCTTCGACCGTCGAATGTCGCCAGCGGCTCCAGCGGCTGGAACGAGCCCGCGAACGGCGCCGAGCCGGAGTTGATGCTTTGCCCCGCCTCGTCGTCGAACGTCGTGTCGGCGAAGTTGGCGCCGTCGCCGTTGAAAAGGCTCAGAACGATGTACGTCCCGTCCGGCGCGACCAGATACGTCACCAGGTCGCCCACATACGGATGCGTGATGTTGAGCGTCACGTCCAGGTCGCCGATCGACAAGTCCTGATCGATCGTGATGCTCGACGCGGCCGACCAGAACCAATCGATCAACACCGGCGTGTCCGTGGCCGTGAAGTGAAGCACGTCGCTCAACGTGAAGCGGGCGTGGTATTGATCGTCGTCCGCCTCGCCGTTCGATGAATCGCGATCCTGGTTCATCAAGTTGCCGAGGTCATCGGCGATGTCGGGGCCGAGGACGAGCTCATAATCGCCCAGCTCGGATTGGCTGGCGAACGTCAAATCAAAAGCGCGGCCATTGGAGGCGGCGACGGGCTGCAAGTCGGTCACGATCAAGTCGCCGCTCGGGCCGCTGAAGCGGACGATGTCGCCGAGCGTGAACGTGGCCGGGTCGATCGCTTCGTTGAAGGTGACGCGCAAGGAATCGACGGGCCCTTGCACGGCGCCGCGCGGATTGGAAGAAGTGACGCGCGGCCCACTCGTGTCGGGCGGCGGCGCTCCCGTCAGCGCTGCCGTGGCGTTGAGTCGGCCGCCGGTCACGGTGAGGCCGTCGAGCGCCGCGATCGGCTCCGCAGTGCCGAGCACCTGGGCGATGACTTGCTGACTGGTCCATAGCGGATGCATGCCGCGCACCAGCGCCACCACGCCGGCGACGTGCGGCGTCGCCATCGAGGTGCCGCTCAAGGTTCCATAGCCGGTCGGGCTGCTCAAGGGGCCGGAGGTCGGCAACGTGCTGAGGATATCGACGCCCGGCGCGCCCAGATCGACGGTGGTCGCGCCGTAATTCGAGAAGGACGCGAGCTGATCGTCGTGATCCGTGGCTGCCACGGCGATGATGTTGTCGAGTTCGTAGCTGCCGGGGTAGGCCGGTGAAAAGTCGTTGTTGATGCCGTCGTTGCCCGCGGCGGCAATGAAGATGTGGTCCTGAGCGCCGGCCGCCTGAATGGCGTCGTGCAGGGCGCCGAAGAAGCCGCCGCCGCCCCAGCTATTGTTGGAGATCGTCGCGCCGTTCGCGACGGCGTAGTTGATCGCCAGGATTGCGTTTTCCAGCGTGCCGCTGCCGCTGGCGTCGAGGAACTTGACGGCCATGATCTGCACGTTCCACGCGATGCCCGCCATGCCGATGCCGTTGTCGGTGTCCGCGCCGATGGTGCCGGCGACGTGCGTGCCGTGGCCATAGTCGTCCATCGGGTCGGCGTCGTTGGACGCGAAATCGAAGCCGTGCAGGTCGTCGATGAAGCCGTTGCCGTCGTCGTCGATGTTGTTGCCAGCGACCTCGCCCGGATTGACCCACATATTTGCGGCCAGGTCCGGATGCGTGTATTCGACGCCGGTATCGATGACCGCGACGATCACGCTCGCAGCGCCGGTGAACGTGTCCCAAGCTTCGGGAGCATCGATGTCCGCGTCGGGCGTGCCGCCGGTTTGGCCGGTGTTGTGCAGTGCGTATTGCTGATCGTAAAGCGGATCGTTCGGCGTCAGGCTGACGTGAACGTGATAATTCGGTTGTGCATAAAGGACACCCGCTTGTGCTCGCAACGTTTCCAGCGAATCATTGACGCTCGCGCCGGCTTGCAGATCGACGCGATAAAGCCCATCGACGAGCGGCAACGCATCGCCG
>DAIOGM010000110.1:0-1571 GCA_036745215.1 Gemmataceae bacterium | reverse complement strand
CGACGAGCCCGCCGTCCAACACGTCGCCAGGCTGCACCGTGCCCGGTTCAAAACGAACCAGCACACTCGAGTCGTCGTACGTTGACGCATCGACTTGCAACGCGTTCAGACCAATCGCCGGCGACCATTGGCCATTGAGCAGGTCTCGGCTTTCGAGCAACTCCACGAGGAGCCGACGCGACTTGGGGAGCTGAATTCTCATGATGCCACTCCATGCCAGGAATGTCGATTTGGCTGGACGTGCCTTTCCTGTTGCAACCTGCTTTGAAAATACCCGGCGAGCCGAGCCCCGTAAGGGGCCGGTTGAGTAGCCCCCGACGCTCAACCGGCCCCTTACGGGGCTCGGCTCGCCGGCCAAACTTTTCCTAAACAAAAAGAAATGCACAAAGCGAAAGCATTATTTCACGGGGTCGGGCAGATGCAAGGAAAAACGGCGACTTTTCTCATAATATTATTGTGACGCATGAATTCAACATGCAGTACGCAACAATTCGTCGCGCGGGCGATGGGCGGGTGTCTCAGTGTGTGCGCGACGAATCGTCGCAAGTCATTGGCAGTACGTAAGAATTCGTCGCGCGGGCGAGGGGGGGGTGTCTCAGTGTCTGCGCGACGAATCCTCGCCAATCATTAAAGGCGTGCTGCGGGATTCGAATCATCCCGCGCACGCCTTCGTGTGTCGATTTGGATTGAGCCTCATGCTTGCCAGCCGTCGTACGCGTCCCAGACCGCGGCGATGATGTCGCCGACCTTTTGCTCGGCGGCTTTCTCCATGACGTTGTTCTCATACTTGAAGCCGCCCTTGGCGTAGCCGAGGAAGTACTGGTAGCCGAAGTTCGCCAGGCTCTTGCCGTACTGCTCGTACTGCATCGAATGGACCATTTCGTGCGCGATCACTTCCAGCCGTTGGTGCGCCGTCATCGCGGCGAACGCGGGGCGGATGTAGATGTTGTAGCCATACGTTTGACCGGTCGAGGTGAACGAGTTGAACGTGATCGGGCCCCACTTTTCGATCGGGTCGGCGCCGTAAGTGATGCGGACCTTGTCCACCAGTGCGCCGAAGTACGGTCGCAGCGCGTCTTTTTCTTGCTGCGAGAGCTGGACCGACGCTTTGAAGAGATGGCGTTGCAGCATCACATTTGCGGCGGCCGGGTAGGCGAACGTGCCCAGCTTGGCGAAGGCGTGATTGCGGAAATCGCTGAACGACGTGATGTGGGCGCTCAGCCAGGTCTTGACCGTGTTGCGGATCGACGACGTGTTGACCGCGCCGTGGATGTTGCCGACGTCGATCGACACATCGGTGGCGAGCGGGTTGTTCAACTTGGTCGTGAAGTGAACCACGATGGTCGCAGACCAGATCCAGCCGCCGAAGGGGCTTTTCTGCCCATACTTCACGGTGATTTGGCCCTTGACGGTGTCGTTCGTGTTCACGGTCAACTCGTCGCAGGTGACGCTTTGCCGGAACGCCGAGGGAGTGACCGCCTTGACGGCGAGGACAATCGCCGGACCGTAGGTCGGCTTGAGATCGAACGTCGTCGTCTCGGTGGAGGTCGCTGCCGACGCCGTGCTTGTCA
>DAIOGM010000109.1:16852-18111 GCA_036745215.1 Gemmataceae bacterium | reverse complement strand
CGAGGCGGTCAAGGGCAAGCAGCGACGAAGTCAGCGGTCACGGTAAACAGGTACGAAAAAACTCGTCTTGGCGGTCTGGACTGTGGTGCCTCCAATTTGGTTCTTGTTCGAATGGCATGTTCTATTGAAGTCCGGAGAAGGCAAGGACAAAGACTGGATTGAGGGGTTCAAATATTCACAGCAATTGGCAAACAAAATCTGGCTCGCTGTAGCGGCGGTGCTTGCAGCGCTCTATTTCGGCGAGAAGTTTCACTAATCAGGGCGAATTCAAAAACCGAATCAGTCGGATATTCTATCTCTGAATTGTGGCCAACGCCGAACCGTGTTCGGACCCCTCCAGGATGAGTGACGTTAATCCACGGCGCCGTCCGGGAACTTTTTTTTCGGGCAAATGGCCATCGCTTCGGTTACTATGCCACAGAATTGCAGACACAATGGCCTGGCTGCGAGGGGCACTCAATGGCTCTGATGGTTTACATCAAAGAGGTCCATCCTCGCTCGTTCCTTCTCTTTACCACCAGCGGCGAGGGCTTTTGCCTCCGGGATTTCTCGAAGCCTGGGCTGGGTCCGGCAGTTGAGCTGGCGCGGCAATCGAACGGTCGGACCGCATCGACAATCCGTAAACTGGCGAGCAAACCAGGGAACCACCTGATCGAGGTGACTGGGAAAGGAAAAGGCGTAGAGGAATATGCGTTCTGGCACGAGGAGACGCTGAAGCTGAATGCTCTGTATGCGGGAGCTGCACCGCCCGCCCCTGCCACGCCATTTGAGGCGGCCAAGTCATGGCTGATCGAGAATATCCTGAAAGTAGTGGTCGCGGTGATCACTGCTGTTGCGGTCGCGGCGGTTTTGGCGTGGCTCGGGCTCAAGCAGTAGCGGCGTGGCCGAAACGCCGAACCTATCCGCCATTTTGGATTTCCGAGCGCCAGTCCGATTTCCCATGGCAATAAGAAAGAGGCTCTTCGCGTTTTTGTGTGGGTAATGATATCGGTAATTCAACCTACATTTCGATCTTGGGCAGCATACACGTGAGGATTTTGAGTCGCAGGTACTCCTCGTCGCGATAGCCATATGCTCGGCGTTGCAATACGCGGAATTTGTTGTTCAGGCCTTCGACAAATCCCAGCGCCACTTTGTTCCTCGACGGGCAATACGCCACGATGCCGTCCCAGTGAGCTTCGATCATGGCGGCGAGTTTCTCGAACGGCTTCAGTCGTTGCCACTTCAACGATGCCCGCTAATTTTCGAAGAAGCGCCGC
>DAIOGM010000109.1:7750-16842 GCA_036745215.1 Gemmataceae bacterium | reverse complement strand
CTTCAGAAGATATGCGGTATAGAGCCGTTTGTTGGCGTTGAACAACAAGCGTAAGCCTTTTCGTCCCGAATAACTGAGGTTCCGCCAACGCGACAAGAGAGCAAACCGTTGGCCCTTGATGAAGCGTCGACCTGGGCCCGACAAACGGAAGTATTCGCGCTTGCGCACTTTGTCCATCGCATCTTGCAAATGACGCAGCACATGAAACTTGTCGTACAAGATCGTAGCTTGCGGAGCGTTCTGCGGTTTGAGCGTCGAGGACCGAAACGCCTTCCACATGTCCATGACCGCCAAGCGAATTTCCTTGGATTTCTCCGGGCCAAGCCAGGCATAGAACGCGTCGAGGCTTGCTTCCGATCGGTCCACGCCGCCAAACCAGATCGGCCGACCTTCGAGGAGATCGCTGACGACGATGCGATAGGTGTGCCCTTTTCCCATCGAGATTTCGTCGATGCCCACAACCTTTGGATTGGCAGCCGGGGCACGTCGAAGTTGTTCGGTCATGTAGAGTTTGTCGAGTTCCTTGACCGTGTGCCAATCGAGCTTCAGTTCCTCGGCCACAACCTTCACGGGAGTATCGTGACAGCGTGCCCCAACCAAGAACGCAAACCGCTGCGTGTAGCTCGGCAACTCGGACAACCACTCCAAGCGTTCGGTCTTCACAGCGCCGCAGCGCCAGCAGTCCACACGTCGAACACTCAGGGAAAGATAGACGCGTTTGTCGCCGCACGAGAGATCGCGAATGAGGCGCGACCGTTGATCGTAAAACCTGCGATGCATTTGCCCACATTGCCCGCAGATCGTTTTTTTCGGCGGCGACGCAACGAAAGGATGATTGCACCGGAAGGACCGGCAGCCGGTCGCCATCAGCCCTACGAAGGCTGAATACACCAAAAAAGAGCTTGCGGAGCTATTGGGCGTGAAACCTTGTGCCGTCGCGTCGCTAGTCCGGCGCCATCGTCTGGCGGCTGACGTTGTAGGTAATGGCAAGGCGCGACGATATAAACTCTCAGTTGCAATGGCGCTACTCGCCTTGCGAGCACGTGGCATCAGTATCCGAACGTCGAACGCACAACTTGCAGCTATCAAACAGTTCTGCCGATGGCTTGTGCACGATCGGAGAGCCGGAGCAAGCCCGTTGGAGCACCTCGCGGGCGGCAACGTAAAATCAGATCGCCGGCATGATCGCCGAATCCTGGATGAAAGCGAACTTGGAAGCCTCATCGCGACGGCCATGAAGAGCACTGCCACTTTCCGTGGATTGGCCGGCGTAGACCGTGCAATGGTGTACGCCGTCGCTTGCGCGTCAGGTTTCCGTGTAAGCGAATTAGCAGCCCTAACGCCGCGCTCGTTCAACCTTGACGGCAATAGTCCCGAAATCGTGTTATCTGGCAACTTTACGAAGAACGGCAATACCGCGATCCAGCCATTGCCCGTCGATCTTGCCAGCGAACTCCGCGAGTATCTCAAAAGTCGCGAGCCGGATAGGCCCGTTTGGCCTGGAACGTGGCACAAGCGTGCAGCGGACATGATTCGAATCGACCTAGACGCTTGCGGAATCCCGTACGTCATTCAAGGGCCTGATGGGCCGTTGTACGCCGATGCCCACGCACTTCGTCATTCCTTCATTGCGTTGTTGGACAAGAGCGGAGCGACACTCAAAGAAGCCATGCAGCTTGCACGTCATTCCGACCCGAAACTAACGGCCTCCGTTTATGGCCGTGCACGATTGCAGGACCTTGCCGGTGCAGTTGATCGTATTCCGACATTTGCGATGTCAAAGGGACCGAACGCTAGTGAAATTGAAATGGCTGCCACCGGAACGGACGGCAAGCCGGTCGCAAATCACCTGCCCGCACCTGGGCGCTTGCCGTTTCCTTGCCGTGCTGATGATGAAACCTGCATTCGTAAGACGAAACATGAGGACGGAATGGAGATTGGACAGTCAATTGAAAGCTCGACGCAAGTCTTGAAGCCACAGACGGATGAAGACGATTGCGCCACCTTGAAGACGGATGAAGAAACTGGGCCCACTTGGATTCGAACCAAGAACCAAGGGATTATGAGTCCCCTGCTCTGACCGTTGAGCTATGGGCCCGTGTGATTAGCCATTGTATTTTATGTGCTACGCCGCTGGGCTCCAAAAAAAACCTGGCGCGAACTTGAGACATGCTGCGTCAAGAAAAGGTTCTCGTCGGCGCGGCGCGGATTTGCATCCAAGTGAGCGTGTTGACCTCTCCGGCTGTCTCATCACGCGGCCGCGGCTTGGATCGGCATCGCTTGCCGGGCCAGCCACGCGAGACAGCGGGCCCAGTTGCGGCTATCGCCGGGCGTCCATTGGCCGAGCAAACGGGGGCCGGCCGCGCCGGTGACGCCGGGCAGATTGATCGAAACGCCGTCGAGCGTCAGGGCGGCCAAACCCGCGTGAGCGACGGCCTGTCGAGCGTCAAAAGGAATGCCATGAGCGTCGGTCTTTTCCAGCGGCGCGGGACTGAGCTTTTGTTCGAGGAGGCGCCATAGAAAACCGTTGCGCGCGCCGCGGCCGCTCAGAAGAATGCGCGTTGGATTTGGCGGCAGATAAGTCTGCACTGCGTGAACAATTGCCTGTGCGACGAAGTGCGTTGTCGTGCACAACACGTCGTGCAAATTGCCGTGTTGCGTTTTCGCCTGCTCGACGGCGCGACTTAAGAAATCGGGGCCAAATTCCCAGCGCGGCACACATTTGGGCGGGCGGGCGTGAAAGAAGTGATTCTGCGTCCAGCGCTCGAGCAACGGTTCGAGACAACGCCCCTGCACGGCATGTTTGCCGCCGGCGTCGAATGGCTCGCGGCCATTGGTCAGAAGGCGCATGAGTCCATCGAGCAGCATCGTGCACGGCGCCGCCTGGAATGCGACGACGTTGCGCCACGTCGGTTCGGCAAGCGCCGGCAATGACACCACGCTGGCGACGCTGCCAAGATGCACGAGGACTCGATGTTCGCGCGGATCGTGGAACAGCATCGCATCAAGTAGCGCCGTCAATATCGCGCCGCATCCGCCCGCCGCCAGGTCACGGCTGGAAAAATCGCTCGCGACCGTCAAACCCGTTCGCTCGGCGATTACCGCGGGCATGCCGAGCGAAAACGTGGTCGGATAACGGCCGTCGGCGTCGTGCCACAACGTCAATCCGGGAAAGCCGATGGCCAACACATCGCGCGCCGGCACGCGATTTTGTTCGAGCAATTGTCGCGTCGCCAGGGCGGCATGTTCGCCGAGAACGCGATGCAACATGGCGACGTGCCGCGTCTCCGGCGTCACGTTCGTTGCAACGCGAATGAGAAGTTCGCGCAATTCATTGCTGTAGGGTAGATGAAGAAAGGACTCAAGGCGCGATGCCAGCTCCAGTCCGGTCCCTTCGGTTCGGACAAGAGCGGCATCGACGCCGAACAGGCTGCCGCCGGCGGACAGACCGATGAAGTATCGTGTCATTTGGAAAGAGTCCAGGAGGAGAAAAGGAGACAAGGAGACAAGGAGACAAGGAGACAAGGAGACAAGGAGACAAGGAAGCGTTTTAGTTTTTGCTGATTGTCCATGAATCAGGGTTATTGATCATTGACACAAGCATACGCAGGGTTTCGTCGTAGGATTTGTACAACTTCACGGCGGCATCTCGATTCAGGTATTTGCATTTGACGGCGAATTCGAGCCACACTTGAGTTTCGGCCGCTTCGCCTTCCGAATCGGAAAGTTTTGCAACAAACGCCGCGACATAGCGCCTTTTTCTCCAGGCCTCCGCAAGATTGGTACAAACCGATCGTGACGACCTCCGAATCTGATCAGTCAGCGAATACCGTTCTTCTTTTGGGAATTTGCGCGAAGCTTCGAATATCTCCATTGCAGCATTAAACGCGGTTTCGAAGACATGCAAATCTCGGTGCGATTGAATCTTCTTGCTCATCCGCTCTCCTTGTCTCCTTGTCTCCTTGTCTCCTTGTCTCCCTGTCTCCTTGTCTCTCCTTTACGCGGCTAGCTGCAATACCGGCGCTTGTCGCACGCAGGTTTGCACGAAGCACTCGAACAATTGCAAATCGAGCGCACTCGACGAATCCGCCTCGGGATGCCATTGCGTGGCGATGCAGAACCAGTTGGGATCGAGCGCTTCGAGCGCTTCGATGACGCCGTCGGGCGCGACGGCCGCGACGCGGAACTGGACGCCGACCTTGTTGATCGCTTGATGATGATTGCTGTTCACGAGCAGCTCGGGGCCGCCATAGATTTCTTCCAGGCGCGTGCCGGGCTTCATGTTAACGAGATGACGATGCGGGCCGGAGCACGACGGATCGGCGTGCGGCATCGTGCGCGGGCAATCTTCCGGCAAATGCATGAACAGCGTGCCGCCGCACGCGACATTGAGCTGATGCATGCCGACGCCGACGGCCAAGATCGGCAGCTGGCGTTCAATGAGCACGCGAACGAGGATGCGATCGCGTTCCTCTCGGCGTTCCGGCATCGGCGTGACGGCGTGGTGGCGCGGCAAGCCGAGACGGCGCGGGTCCAGGTCGAGCCCGCCGGTCAAGACGAAGCCGTCGAGCGGATCGACGAAGGCGCGAATGTCCGCCTCTTTGTCGAGGAGCGGCATCAACACGGGCAAGCCGCCGGCCGTCAAAACCGATTCGGTGTATCCCAAATTCAAACGCAGGTGCGGCTTCGTCGCCTTACCTGCGACAATGAAATCCGTATTCAGGCCGACGAGCGGCCGAGACAGGGACGGCATTTTCTCCCCTCCTTGGGTTTTTGTGAACGGCCCATCCGTGGCGGCCATTCAGCGCTCACTATTTGGGAGTGCGTCAATTTGCACAATCTTTGGAGTGCGGCGATTTGACGCCGCTTTCTTTCTTTTTTTCTTTGGAATCTCCATGACACAAAAGAAAGAAGGAAAGAAAGCGGCGTCAAACCGCCGCACTCCAAAAAGACGCACCACCCACCACGTGCAACTCAACGTCAACGCGGCGGACGATAGCGACAGGACGTGAAGAAAAAAAGAGCGAGATTCGCCGTCACAACGCCGCGGGCGCCTTCGTTTGGGAAATAGAACGTTGCCATGGTCGCGCAGATTGCCTACTCGGCCAAAGGTGAACTCTACTCGCTGTTTGGTTTTTGGTTGACGTGCTGATAGGCGGCCGATAGGTTCAAAATTCGAAGTCGAAGCGCGGGGCGCCGTCGCTTGCGCGTCCGGCTAACAAGAAAGGCCTATCCGAAAAATGAACTTGCGCATCTGGTCGCGGAAATTGCATCGTTGGGGGGCAATCCTGATTGCCCTGCCCTTTCTCCTGGTCATTGGCACGGGATTGTTGCTTCAGTTGAAAAAGGAATGGGCGTGGGTGCAGCCCCCCTCGACGCGAGGACAGGGCAAGACGCCGGTGATTTCGCTCGATGCGGTGTTGCAAGCGGCGCGGTCGAAGCCGGAAGCGGAGGTGCAAGGTTGGGACGACGTGGATCGCGTGGATGTGCAGCCCAGTCGCGGCGTCGCCAAGGTGCAGGCGAAGAGTCGCTGGGAAGTGCAGGTTGATTTGAAGACCGGGGAAGTGCTTCAAGTGGCGTATCGGCGATCGGATTTGATCGAGGCATTGCACGACGGCTCGTGGTTTCACGACAACGCCAAACTGTTTATATTCTTGCCGTCGGGCGTGGTCGTGCTGGGTTTGTGGGTGACCGGCATTTACTTGTTTTTCCTGCCTCACGCGGTGCGCTGGTCACGCCATCGGACGGTGGCCGCGAATGCCGCGACGGTGGTTCAGAAACGAGATTGATTCGAACGTGGCCACAAGCTGCCCGCGTGGGTGCCGAGCGAACGCAGACAAGCTGGCAGCTTGTCGCTACGGGGGCGGGCGCGATGATGGAGTGAAACGAAGCTCGGCCAAATTTGATTGGCGTGAAAGTCGGCGAGCCGAGCCCCGTCAGGGGCCGGTTGAGGTTCGCGAATCGCGCCTCAACCGGCCCTGACGGGGCTCGGCTCGCCGTTAATTCAAACGTTCGTCAGGTTAGCCTCAACCGGCCCCTGACGGGGCTCGGCTCGCCAAGCAAACGTTCGATGCGCAGGTCCGGTCCTATTCGTATCGTGCGAACGTCTGCGTGCGGATCACCGGCCTTCTTGTCGTCGGGATCTTTTGATTTCTTATCCTTGTCCTTGTCCTTCGGAACGTCCTTCTTCTTCGGCGGCTTCGGCAATTCCTTCCCGTCATCCTTCTTCACCGGCGGCGGCTTCGGCAATTCCTTGTCGTCCTTCTTCACTTTCGGCAATTCCTTGTCGTCCTTCTTCACGGGCGGCAGCTTGGGCGTTTCTTTCGACACATCCTTCTTCTTTGGCGGCGGCGGCGCCTTGGGCAATTCCTTCGGCACGTCCGGCGGCGGCGGCGGTTTCTGCTTGGTTTCCGGTTGCCGGAACGCCGACTTGGGCAGCTCGATCTTCACGGGCGCCGTCGGTTGCGTTATCTTGCCGGGCGACTTGCCGACCTTGGTTTGCGTCTCGATCTTGACGCGCTCCTTGCTCACAATCTTGATCGATTCGGTGTGCTTGCGAATCACTTCCAGTTGTGTCTTGGAAACGGTCTGCAGCTTGAACTCCTTCGGCTTGAACTGCTCGATCGGCGTCGCCACGAGAAGGTTGGTGTTGGCGGCGGCAACTTTTTGCTGCTGCGCCAACGTTCGCGGCGGACGCGCAGCCTGGTTGTCGCGTCGCGCCACGTACGTCGCGCGTAGATCTTGCTCCCAGCGATTGTCGTTACGGTTCTGCCAGCGATATTGGTTGTACAGGGGATCGTAGTAATTGCCGCGGACGCGATAGTCCACCCACGGCGCGTAGCCGCGCCGCGCGTAGGACTGGTCGTAGTAATCGCCGAAGTAATATCGATTCGTGCCGGCGTAGACGAAGAGCGAAGTCAGCAGGAAGTCGGCGCCGATCGCATAACGCGGCCGATACGCCCAGCCGGGCTGGCCGTAAACGGGGCCGCTGAAATAGACGGGGGCGAAGCAAATACCGCGGCGATGCAGGTTGTAATCCCAGAAGCCGTTCACGAAGATGTAGCCGCCCGGCGTCCAGCAATAATGGGCCGGCGCCCACATCCAGCCGGGACGGCACGCGATCCAGTGCCCGGGCCGCCACAGGTAGCGATCCTGCCGATACACCCAGACGCCGGGCACGTAAGTCGTATCAACGTTCGGCTGCGGCGAGACGGCTTCTTCAACGGGTTGCGGCGGCGGCGGCAGCAATTCGATCGACGTGGCGCCGACCACATTCCAGAAGCCGCCAACCCAGCGATAGCCACCACCCGCGTCTTGCCAGTAGCCGGCGACCCACTCACGGCCCGGAGGCGGCGAACGCCAGACGCCGCTCACCCAGAGAAAATCGTCGCGATCTTCGTCAAACGCCCAGTGGCCGGGAATCCATTGCGCGTCGTCGTCGTCCGGCTTTTGTTCGGGCGGCAATTCCTCAATGGGCTCCGGCGGCTTCTTCTTGATGATCGGCGACTCGATCGGGTCTTCCGCGGACGGCTGAGCGAAGGCCTCGTGAATCGGGCCGCGCGTCTGCACGTCAACTTGCGGCTCGTCTTTTGGCTGTGCGGCGGAGTGCAGCAAGCTTTGCGCGGAGAAGGCTAAAAGAAGCGCTCCCCCGACGGTGAGCAATCGATAGGTGGTGTACATGATCCAAGCTCCATAGTGAATGGCACGAGTTGTGCGAGAAGTGAGGCATGCAAAAACGATGCCCGTCTCAATGCCCAGGAAACACGATTGGCATCCCCACTGGGTGTGCGTCCGTTTGCATGGATCTTTGGAGTGCGGCGATTTGACGCCGTTTTCTTTCCTTCTTTCTTTGGCTGACAAAAAAGAAGGAAAGAAAGAAAGCGGCGTCAAACCGCCGCATTCCAAAATTGACCGGCACCAATCTGCCCGCAGATGGGCACACGCGTTCTCGCCCGCCAACTGCAAGGAGACTTGTCATGACTGAACAGCAAACCGATCGAATCGGCGCCGCGTTGAACAAGCTCAAGGGCGCTCTCGAAGCCGGCGGCCCGAATGAGCCGAACGGTTGGATCGACACGATGCATCAATTACTTGGCCGGCTGGCCTCGGCCATCCAGGAGGAAGTGCGCTCCGCGGAGAAGTCCAAGGAGAACGTCGGCGACATCAATCCCGACTTTCAGAACGCGCCGGTGACGGAACGGCACGTCGAAGGCGTGCGCGATCAATGGATCCAGATCGGGGAATCGATCTACCAACTCCGCGCCGAGTTGCGGCAATCGCAGGACCTTAGGTACTTCGACGTAACCACCTGGCGACAGCGCGTGGATGAAATCGCGAAGGCCGTTGAGGAGGTGCGCCATTCCGACGACGAATTTCTGCTCAAGACGCTCAACTCCAATCCCGGCGCAGGCGAGTGATTCTTGCGCATTGAATGCAGCGTTCAGCTTCTGCATGGATTGCGCTGGTGCAATGATTATGCCGACCGCGTAAATTACCTAGGTTGTAGTGGAATGCTCGATCTTTGCTGCATTTACTTGACTAGGGTAATTCGAGGGGTAATGATTTCGTACGAACAATCGATCCACGTCCATCCCGTTCCAAGGGATCGCGATCAAAGTTTTACGAAAGTCCACTTCGCCCAAAAAATGCCCTTGAGAGCCTGCTGACGATCCGACATCGCGTGTCGCATGTGCCAATTCATGGTGGAGGGGCGGATGATGCTGTGTTGCTCAGTTCACGCATTGCTCAAGCCACCAATCCTCGATTTCCTATGGACAGACAGCAGGTAAAAAATCCTCGTCATGGACGCGGAACGATGACACTCCGACTCGAAACAGGAGACGAACATGGCGGTTCTTGAAGAAAACATCCGCATCGATGAGGCAATGGACCTTCCACCCACGGTCAACCTTCATCTCTCCGCATGGATCCCGTGCGATTCGCCGCAGGTCGGCGACGTCATTGAAAACTGTAAACTCGTCGCGGAGCTTGGCCACGGCGGCTCGGGGCGCGTGTTCCTCGCTCAGCAGCCGGCGCTGGCGGATCGGTTTCTCGTCTTGAAGGTCACGACGCTTTCGCACGAAGAACATCTG
>DAIOGM010000109.1:6964-7740 GCA_036745215.1 Gemmataceae bacterium | reverse complement strand
CGCGTTTGCAGCACACACATATCATGCCGCTGTACTGGGCCAGCATGCATCCGTACGACGGCATTCGTGTTTTGGCGATGCCATACCTTGCCAAGACGACGCTGTCGGCCCTCCTGAATCGGCTGCGCACGACGCCGAACCAGACGTGGAACGGCGAACGCGTTCTCGCTGAGCTGGAGCGCGACCAGGAAGGCGTGCCCGTGCAAATCCCGGCGCAGGAACACGCGGCCCATGTGCTCCGGCATTCGAGCTGGGTTCAATTCGTTTTGTACATCGGTCAAACCCTGGCGGAGACGCTCGGCTACGCGCATCGGCGCAACTTGCTTCATCTTGATATCAAGCCGTCCAACATCCTGATCACGCCGGACGGGCAGCCGATTCTTCTGGACATGGACGTCGCGCGCCAGCCCATCGCGGCGGGCACGGCGACGGTGCCGTTCTTCGGCGGCACGCCGGCGTTCATGTCGCCGGAGCAACGCGCGGCCATGGATGCGCTCTTGATCAATGAGCCGATTCCGACTCAGGTTGACGAGCGATCCGACGTGTACTCGCTCGGCAAGGTGCTATACCTGGCGCTCGGCGGGAGGTTGGATGCGAATCACAAGGCCGACCCGCACGGCCTGCCGGACATCAACGAGCAGGTGACGCCGGAGCTAGCTGAAATTCTCGCGCATTGCCTCGCGGATGACCCGGAGGATCGTTATGCCAATTGCGACGCTCTGGCGGCCGACCTCGATCGGCAGCGGCACGATTTGCCGTTGCGCGGCGTGCGCGAT
>DAIOGM010000109.1:701-6954 GCA_036745215.1 Gemmataceae bacterium | reverse complement strand
CGGAGCGCTGGCGAAAATGGCGTCGGCGTCGGCCGCTTGGGTTGCCGTTGGCGATGGTGTTCATGAGCTTTTGCGCCGCGGTGGGGGCAGCCAGTTTCAGTGTGCAGCAGATCAACGTCGAACGGCGCGTGCAAGCAGAGGCGGCGTTGGTCGAGGGACAGGAATTACAGCGCCAGGGCCAGTACGAAGCGGCGACGCGGCGCTTTCGCGCCGGCGCAGAAATCGCGGCGCAAACGAACGGCGGTCGTTTCTTGCACTTGCAGTTGTCGCATCGATTGCAGAACGCCCAGCGCTTGCGGGACACTCAGGAGTTGAACACAACCGTGTCCTTGATGCGATTCTATGCGCTGGAAGAACGTACATCACGCCGATTGCAATATAGCCTGGAAGCAGCCGGCCGAAAGGTATGGAAGAAGCGGATCGAACTTACCAATCGTTCGGCCGGTTCGCTGGAACAGGCCATCGAGCGGAAAATCGACAGTCAGCTGCAAGAAACAATGTTGCTCTGGTGTGATCTTCGCATACAGCTCGCGCCGCCGACGCACGACGATCTCGTGCGCGGGGAGATTTCGAAGGTGATCGCCCAGGCCGAAGAGCAGTTTGGACCGACGTTCGCCGTCCAGCTGGCGCGGCAGCAACATGGGCTGGCGAGTCCCTTGATCCAATTGGAGCCGGACGCGGCCTGGGAACATGGGGCCTTGGGACGACTTGCGCTGTCGCGCGGCGACCTGGCGAAAGGCACCGAGCACTTCCGCAAAGCGTTCGAACTCGATCCGCTCGATCCCGTGTCGCATTTCTATCTGGGCGTCGCCGCGAAACGCCACGGCGTGCACACGGAAGCCATTCAGTTCTTCTCGTATTGTCTTGGCGCCGAACCGTCGCCCGAATGTTTGGTCCTTCGCGGCGAGGCGTATGCCGCCCTTGGCCAAAAGGACAACGCCCTGCGTGATTTCCAGCATGCCATCGAGCGGAAAGCCGATCTGGCGCTGGCGTATTGTCAGCGCGGACATCTCTATCAAACCATCGGCCAAAACGAAGATGCGCGAAGGGATTTGGAACGTGCCCGCCAACTGAGTGAGTGAGTTGTTGGAACGGCGAGCCGAGCCGCGTAAGCGGTCGGTTGAGTCGTTAGACAAGTCAAAAAAAAAGTCCTGCAATCCGATCCCGGTGTCGCCCAATCACCGGACTCCTCATGCAGGACATAGGAAATAATAACACGTCAAATCGACTTTGCAATCAGGTAAACCCTGATCCTGGTGTGCGAAATTCACGACACGAGAATCCGCTTTCCGCTTCTTGAATGGACTAACCGCCCGAACGTATAATTCGGGTACAAAATCGCACAAACGGCAGCGACGACCTTTGACACCGTCTGCGAACCGATCTCATTAAAACGCTCCCTCGCAGTGACGCGGCAATCGTTTCCGGCATGGGATGCCCCGCTTGCTCGACTTGGAGGAGGTTTCCATCATGCAACGGCGCATTCTTCTAGCTGAAGGCGACGAATCCTGCGTCGCCTTGAAGAAACTGGTGGCCAACGATCCCGATCTGGAGCTCGACGACGCGGCCGACGCCGACGCCGTCCTGCATTCACTCGGCAATCAGAACTACAGCATCTTCTTGATGGATCTGATGATGCCGGGATTGGACGGCATCAAATTGATGGAAGAAATTCAGAAGCGCAACCTGCCCGTCACGGTCATCGTGATGGCCGGCCCCAACCGCCTCGACCACGCGCTGCAAGCGATGCGTCTCGGCGCTTACGATATTTTGACTAAACCCGTTGATGCAAATCATCTGCGCATGGTCGTGCAGCGGGTCTTGCGCGAACGCCGGCTGCAAGACGAGGTGGCGACGCTGCGGGATCAATTGCAAAGCCGATTTTCCTTTCGCAACATCATCAGCAAGAGCCCGCGCATGCACGCGGTATTTGAACTCATCGCGAACGTCGCCCAGTCGAACAGCACGGTGCTGATCGAAGGCGAGACCGGCACCGGCAAGGAGCAGGTCGCGCTCGCCATCCACAATGCTTCGCACGTGCGTTCGGGGCCGATGGTTGCCGTCAACTGTGCCGCGTTGCCGGAGACGCTTCTCGAAAGCGAACTGTTCGGACACGAGAAGGGCGCCTTCACCAGCGCCGTCGGCAAACGCATCGGCCGGTTCGAGATGGCACACGGCGGCACCATCTTTCTCGACGAGGTCGGCGACATCCCCGCGGCCATGCAGGCGAAACTGCTGCGCGTCCTGCAAGAACGCAAGTTCGAACGCGTCGGCGGCGGCGAGTCGATCGAGGTTGATGTGCGCGTCATCGGCGCCACCAATCGATCCTTGCAAAAGCTCGTCCAGGAAGGAAAGTTTCGCGAAGACCTGTATTATCGCCTCAACGTCGTCAAAATCAACTTGCCGCCGTTGCGTGATCGCCGCGAGGACATTCCCCTTTTAGCGGCCTACTTCGCGCAAAAATACGCCCGGCCCGGCGAACCAGCAAAGCGGATTCCGCCGCAGGCGATGGACGTGCTGTTGAATTATTCGTGGCCAGGCAACATCCGCGAGTTGGAAAACGCCATCGAACGCGCGTGTGTGACGTCGCTCAACGGCTCGATCGCGGCGCAGAACTTTCCTCCCGATTTGCTGGAGCCACCCACCTCCAAGAAGCCGGTGGCAGTCGATCTGCATCAACCGCTGCCCGAACTGTTGCGTCAAGTTCAGGCGGATGTCGAACAGGAATACATCCGCAAGGCGCTGGAGCAAACGCGCGGCAACGTCAGCCAGTGCGCCCAGATTTGCGGCATCTCCCGCCGCAGCCTGTCGGCAAAACTAGGCGAGTACCAGATTAACAAAACGTCATTCAAAGATCAGCACACCGGCATTGCCGTCGCGTCCCATGGTTGAGCCGATTTCCTGAGAAAACGCCTGCCGGACGTTGGGCAGCCTTCCGCCCGTTTGTTCATTAAGACCAAGTGCAACCCCCCTCAAATTGGGGATTATGTATAGGGCGGGCCGAGTCTTCGAGGCCCACCGAGACGACCGTGCCGCACATGGTGGGCCTCGAAGACTCGTCACCCCCTACGAAAGGCCGGACAGGAATGTCCGGCCTACTGTTCGTAGGCCGGACATTCCTGTCCGTCCCGTTCTAGGGCGGCGTACAACTCTGGCACTGATTTTGCATCAACTACCCTGCCGACGCTTGTGTCGACGGGAGAGTTGCCATGTTACCCGTCCGTACCATCCTCCATCCAACCGACTTTAGTGAAGCGTCGGAATACGCGCTTGGTTTGGCGAGCGGACTGGCCGCCGATTATCACGCCGGCCTCGTCATCATTCACGTCGTCGCCGCTCCCATCGTGCTTCCCGCCGGCATCGTGCTGCCTGATCCGGCGCCCGCCGTTGACGGCATCCGCGACAAGTTAGATGACTTGATCGTGTCCGGCAGCGACATCCATGTGGTCCGACGCATCGAAGAAGGCAATCCCGCGACGGAGATTCTCACCATGGCACAGCTATGCCACGCGGACCTGATCGTGATGGGTTCGCACGGCCGGCATGGACTGAGTCGTTGGTTGATGGGCAGCGTCGCGGAGGCCGTGATGCGGCGCGCCGTTTGCCCGGTCCTGACGGTGACCAACCAGCCCGCCGCGCGCTGCTTGAAATGCCGAGCGCGCGCGGACGAGACAACTCAAGTCTGAGCGCCCTCCCTTTCGCCTCGCCGCCCTGCCAAGTTCGCCCGCACGGGAACTTGCGCCCTAAATTTCTTCAACGAAAGAGATTGAACCATGGTCACTCGCATCCTGCATCGCTTGCTCCTCGTTGCCTGTATCTTGGTCAGCGCCGCGGCAGTCCCTGCAGCATCGGCGGCCGAAAAATACTATCTGATTGTTTTCGCGTGGGAAGGCAATCCAAACCTGGCTCGTTCCGCACATACGTTTGCGACGTTCTTCAAGGTGGACGAAAAGAAAGACGCCAAGGAAGGCACGAGCGCGCTCGAAGCGCGCACGGTCAGCTGGATGCCCGCCAGTCTCAATATTCGTCTCCTGGCGCCACCGGAAAAGGGAGTCAATCTCGATTTGAGTCAGTCATTGAAACACGCGAAGACCATCAATACGGCAGTATCTGCCTGGGGCCCGTTCGAAACCAAAAAGGAGTTGTTCGACCGAGCCGCCGAACAGGCGAAGCGTTTGAGTGCCGGCGCCGTCTTGTTCAAAGCGTGGGGCGGTCTTGCCAAGCCGGCCGATGCGATCAATTGCATTCAAGCCGTGAGCGACGTGGCGGACGGCCCGCTGCTCGACACCGGCAAGGCGTTCGGCACTGCTGCCAGTCGTGCGGTGTTGCAACATTTGGCGCGCTATATCATCGAACCGCGCACCGTGCACCGTGAATTCACGAAGGGGTTGGGATTGGACGCGTATCCGATCACGTATCTTGATGAGGCGCCCGTCGTGAAGGAAAAGAATGGGAAATGACAACTTGGACAGGCCCCGGGGTGAGGTACTCCGAACCCCGGGGTTCGGAGTACCTCACCCCGGGGCTTCTTCTGTTGAGTAAAACGGTATGGGTGAGTCTTTTTACGCAACCAATTCGGCGTTGGCTGGCGACGCTTCCGATTCATGAAACTCGAATTTCAACAGCGTAGACAGGAACTTCCCAGCCCAGCGATAAATGTTGTTTTCCGCCACCACCGCGCGTAGCCTGTGCATCCGTTTGCGCCGCTCTTCCTCCGGCATCTCCAACGCCGTCTTCAACGCGTCGGCCATCTCGTCGATCGCAAAGGGATTGACCAGCACCGCGTCGGTCAACTCGCGTGCGGCGCCCGTGAATCGGCTCAGGATCAAGACGCTGTCCTCGTCGAAACGGCTCGCCACGAATTCCTTCGCGACCAGGTTCATGCCGTCATCCAGCGAATTGACGATGCAAAATCGCGCCAGCCGGTGCAGCGCCATCATCGCCACGGACCCGAACTGCTGTTTCAGGTAGACGATCGGCTTCCACGAATCGGTGCTCCAGCGCCAGTTGATCTCCTCGACCAGGCCGTCGATCTCGTCGTCGAGCATTTGATACGCTTTCACGTGAACGCGGCTTGGCACGCCGATCTGCACGAAGACGATCTTTTCTCGCCAGGTCGGATTTTTCTCGAGCAGCCGATCGAGCGCGTGCAGGCGTTCGGGGATGCCTTTCGTATAGTCGATGCGATCGATGCCGATGCCCAGCGCTTCGCCGCCGAGGCCGAGCTGCAGCGTCCAGCGGTCCATTTCCTGCTCGACTTCTTCGGAGCGTGCGTCGGCGTCATGGCTTTCGAAGTCGATGCTGATCGGGAACGGCCGCACGAGGGTGACCTTGCCGCCGCGCGTGATTTCGAAGCGTTCGTAATCGACGCGGGCCTCCATGTTGCGATCGACGCAATCGAGAAAGTTTTTGCAATGGTAACGCAGATGAAAGCCGAGCAGGTCGTTGCCGAGCAGGCTGTCGAGCAGCTCTTCCTTCCAGGGAAATGTTTGGAACGCTTCCGGGTTCGGCCAGGGAATGTGCCAAAACTGCGCGACGATCAAGTTGGATTGATTGCGTTCCTTGAGAATTCGCGGCAGCAGGCCAAAGTGATAATCCTGGACAAAAACGAACGCGGGTTCGCCGCCGGCTTCCTCGATCACCGCCTGCGCGAAAAGCTCGTTGACGTGGCGATAGATCGGCCAATGTTTTGGATTGAAGATCGGGCGCGTGAAGACCATGTGGCAGAGCGGCCAAAGACCCTCGTTGGCGGCGCCGTTGTAATAGCCTTGTTGTTCGTCCTTGCTCAGCCAGATGCGGCGCAGCGTGTATTGTGGATCGTCCGGCGGCACCTGCAATCGGCCGTGCGCATCCGCGGTGCGGCGATCGGCGTTGCCGCTGCCGTGGGCGATCCAGACGCCGCCGCAGGCCCGCATAATCGGCTCGAGCGCGGACACCATGCCGCTGGCCGGGGGGACGCATTCGATTTTGCCTTTGACGAAGTGATGCAGATAGGGTTCGCGGTTGGCGACCAGAATCAGACGACGACCTCCGATTTTGTTGTGAATCAATTCCTGCAGCGCGTCTTTGGTCCACATGGATGTGCCCTCAAAATGGATGTGCACTCAAAAAAAAGCCGCGGACGGCCCGACGCAGGGACATGGATAATATTAGCGTCGAGCCGTCCGCGGTAGCCACTACTCGCGAGTGCAACGGATCTCCGTTGCAATCATCCGATAGAGCGAATCGGTTTCATACGTGACGTTCAATTGAT
>DAIOGM010000109.1:0-691 GCA_036745215.1 Gemmataceae bacterium | reverse complement strand
CCGACTACCAGATCCCAGAAACTCCGTTCCTCGTCGTTGATGAGCACATTCCCATCGACACGAAGCTGGAATTCATGAGTGGCGCCTTGGTTGTCCGTCACGGTGAACGTGAAGTCGTCATGATCGATGGCGACCAACGTTCCTTGAACTTCATTGGCCAGCACGGGCGTTGAGACAGCCAAAAGAAGTGCCAGGGCGAGGCAGGCGATCGCGTAGAGTTTCGGAATGCGATTCATGGCAAACCTCCTCTCAACCTAGCCGCGGCGAGGCAAAGCCACCGTGACCCGCCGGCCGCGGCCGAAACAGAAGGCGTTTATTTCTTGCGGGTCAAGCGAATTTCCGTGGCCATGTTCATGTTGTCACGTTCTTCGTAGACCACCGCGACCTGATCGCCTTCGCGCAGGTCCGCGAGTTCGCCGGCCTTGCCGTTGATCCACACGCTGGCGTCTTTTTCAAGGTGATAGTTCGCATCTTTCAGGATGCCCTTGAGGATCAACATCTTCTTTTCGGCATTGACGCCGCGAACGGCGCCGGTTGACTCCGTGGCTTTGCGCAAGGCGCGGACTTCGCCGGACTTCCTGCGATCGCCGGTCTTTTCGAAGTCGATGGCTACCTTGTCGCCTTCTTTCAAATCGGCGAGCTTGGCCTTGCGGCGCTCGAGGAACGTGTTCTGGCAGACTTCGAGATTATT
>DAIOGM010000108.1:15830-18245 GCA_036745215.1 Gemmataceae bacterium | reverse complement strand
CGCATTGCAAAGTCGCGAACAACGTCATCCGCAAAGCCCGGCCAACGCTGCTTGATTGGCTGCCGGCCACATGGATAATTGACTTATGCGAACGCAGTCGGCGAGCGGGCGTGCAAATCGCCCTGGCCGGTTCGCTCGGATTTGGCGAGATTCACCAGCTTTTGCCGGCTCGACCCGATTGGTTCGCCGTGCGCGGCGCGGTGTGCGAGGAACGTGATCGGTGCGCGGCGGTGAGCGTGGACAAGGTTCGTCAGATTGCGGACGTCCTCTTGGGTTGAAATGATTATCGATATCAGCCGTATTCAGCCGTATTCAGCCGTTTTCGCCATATTCAGTTTCCGAGGGGTTCGAGTGAACGACTGAATGACATGATGTGCGATTTCGCTACCGGCCGCGCAAATTGCAACATCGAACCGCCACTCCCAGTGCCTGCTGTAATGCAGTCGCAAAATACGAATCCACGAGGCCAGCGTCGCTCGCCTTGGTCCAATCGCTGCCTTCCCACGTCGTCGATTTCAACAGCACCAGCTCCCGCGCTCGAAAAAGCACCGCGGCGCGAACCGCCAACGAATCGCTCGTCACGTCCCACCGATGCGGCAAATGATCATCCCGCCGTTCATCCTCAAGAAAAAACGGCAACGGATCGAGCACGGACACCGAACCATCCGAGCCTGAAGCGCAAGCGAAGTTTTCACCCACAAGCCCGGCCCCCGGCAATAACCCTTGCAAGAACCGCGCATTGACCGACAGCGCCTGAATTGCGAGCCAGTGCGATGCTTCCTCGCCCAGCTCGTGGACTTGATCGAACGAGCGAATCGCGTCCGCTGTCAACCCGCCGCCTGGAAAGATCAGCACGTTGTCGTCGCGAAACGACGCCAGGAAAGCGCCCAACCGTTCGCGCAATAACGGCCAATCGTACAGACTGCCGCCGACCTTCACGACAACCCAGCGTTCATGGCTCATCCGCGTTTTCCTCGGCTGCCAGCATCGCCACGGCGTAGGCGCACGCCGCTTCCGACAAGGCCGATCCAAGCAACTCCGCAGCCGACGTGATCGGCAACGCGGACCAGTCATCGAACCGAGCACACACGTTGCGGCCCAGAATCTCGCCCGATCCGGCAACGACGATGCGATCGAGCCTCGGCTTGCCCGCCGCGACGCGCTGCATCGCGTGATGAACCGCTTCCCATTGCGCTCGCAGCGCGCGCTCTGCCAATGCCGTTGCCGCCGACACTGGAAACGCGTCGGCGTCGCTGCAGCGCAGTCGCGCCAGACGAGCGTGAGCAAAGGCGCGTGTCGCCGGCCGGCCGTCCGCATTGTCGCGATCGTGCGCATTTTCCGGGACCAAACCGGCGACCACGTATGCATCCAGCATCGTCGCGAAAAACTCGGCCGCGACTTCCATGCCGAGCACCGCGCAGATTGGCGTACGGCGCACACCGGTGTACACCAGCTCGCCGGATTCGAGACGCGCTGCATCAACCAAACCGCGCGGCGCCGGCGTGCCGCGTTGGAGATACACCATGTCCGTCGTCGTGGAGCCGGTGTCGATCAACAAGACGTTCTCGCTCGGAAATCGCCTGGCGATCCAGCACGCCAGCGCCAACCAGTTGGCAGCCGCGGCGGCATCGGGCGCGTCGAGAAGACGATGCGCATCAACGAAGCGCGCTTCGTTGGTCCAAACGCGAATCGACGTTTCTCGGAACGCCTGACGCGTGCTTTGGAGGATCGAAAGCACGCCGTCGCGTTTGCTTTCAAAGCAATCGCACAACTCGCCCGTCATCGTGACCGCGAGCCGATCAAAGGGCGGCATCGCCGCGGTCAAGCGCGTCAGTTCGTCGCGCAATCCAAGCGGGTTTTTCCACAATGGAAAGGCGACGGTCCGCGCCACACCTTTCGTGTGCGCCGCCTTCAGATTGGCGCCGCCGATATCGAGGCCGAGGATAGTCACGTTCGATCCACATGGCGAGCCGAGCCCCGTGAGGGGCCGGTTGATTCATTCCTGCTGACTCAACCGGCCCCTCACGGGGCTCGGCTCGCCGGGGTTAACTTGCTTCACATACAATGAATACGATACGCCTCAACGGAATGTCTGCGAGCCTATTGTCATGACGCGTTTTCTGGTGGGCATCGATCTCGGCACGACCAACAGCGCCCTCGCTTACATCGATCTCGCGAGCCACAAATCCGGGACGCCGGCGATTCAATCGTTCGCGCTTCCGCAACTGGTCGCCCCCGCGGAGACGGCGCCGCGGCCGCTCCTGCCTTCCTTTCTCTATCTGCCCGGCGCCCACGACTTGCCCGCCGGCGCCACAGCCCTGCCCTGGAACGCTGCCTGCGACTACGCGGTCGGCGAGTTCGCGCGCAACCACGGCGCCAAGGTGCCGGGCCGACTCGCGACATCCGCGAAATCCT
>DAIOGM010000108.1:0-15820 GCA_036745215.1 Gemmataceae bacterium | reverse complement strand
GATCGTGCGGCGCATCGTTTCGAACCTGAACTTTCAGAAAAGAGTTTCCCTATCCGTCGCGGAGCCGCGCGAGCCCCTCTACCCCGCCGAGGAGCTCTACGGCGTCATTCCCGCGGATGCGCGCAAACCCTACGACATCCGCGAAATCCTGGCTCTGCCACGCCGGCGTCGATCGCTCCGCGCCGCTGTTGCCGTGGAGCGCGCCGCCCGATGTGCCGCGCATCTCGCCCGTCGAAGCATCCACGCGTTATCTGCGCCACATGGTCGAGGCGTGGAACCATCAAATGGCGGCCAGGCATCCGGAATATCGCCTCGAAAAACTGCCCGTCGTCTTGACCGTCCCCGCGTCATTTGACGACATGGCTCGCACGCTCACCGTCGAGGCCGCGCGAAAAGCGGGCATCGAGAATCTCACGTTGCTCGAGGAGCCGCAAGCCGCGTTCTACTGCTGGCTCAACACGCACTCGCCGCAAGAAGCCGCTCAGCTCAAACCGGGCGATCACTGCCTCGTCGTGGACGTCGGCGGCGGCACCACCGACTTTAGTTTGATTCAGGCCAGCGAGGAGAAGGGCGAGCTGACGTTTCTGCGTCAAGCAGTCGGCGATCACTTGCTGCTCGGCGGCGACAACATGGATCTTGCATTGGCGAAGTTCATCGAGACGAAGATCCCCGCCGCCGGCAAGCTCGACGCTGCCCAGTACGGCATGTTGACGCAAGCCTGCCGCGCCGCCAAGGAGGTGCTGCTGAGCCCGCAGCCGCCGGACAAATTTCCGGTGAGCGTCATGGGCCGTGGCCGCGCGGTCATCGGCGGCTCGTTGCACGCGGCATTGACGCCGGACGACGTGCGTCGCATCATCCTCGACGGCTTCTTTCCTGAATCGCCGCGCGACGCCGAGCCGACGCGCGGCGCTCGCACCGGCTTGCATGAAATGGGTTTGCCGTACGTCAACGATCCCGCCATCACGCGACATCTTGCGAGCTTCTTGAAACGCCATCTGAACGCCGACGGCAAAACGCCGCCGCCGAACGCGATCCTTTTCAACGGCGGCGTCTTCACCGCGCAGGCGCTGCGTGTGCGCGTTGTGGATGTTTTGCATCGCTGGTTCGACGACCCAAAACTCCCCTCTCCCTCTGGGAGAGGGGCTGGGGGTGAGGGCTGGCGCCCTCTGGTATTGACGAATCCGTCGCTCGATCTGGCCGTCGCGTTGGGCGCCGCGCATTTCGCCTGGCTCAAACACTCCGGCGGCCGTCGCATCGGCGGCGGCATTGCTCGGTCGTATTACGTCGGCATTGAAACGGGGAGACAAGGAGACAAGGAGACAAGGGGCCAAGGAGAACAGAAGTCCTCCGACGAGACGGTCTCCTTGTCTCCTTGTCTCCCTGTCTCCTTGTCTGTCTTATGCGTCGTTCCGCAGCATCTCGAGGAAGGCCAGGAAATTGCCCTCGCGAAACCGGAGTTGGAATTGGCGCTCGGCCTGCCAGTCTTGTTTCCGCTCTACAGCTCGACCGTGCGCGCCAACGACAAGGCAGGCGATCTCCTCGATGTGGCGCCGACGCAGCTTTTGCAGATGCCGCCCTTGCACACCGTCCTGCGCGGCGGCAAACGCAGCGGCACCAAGAATGTGCCCGTCACCCTCGCCGCGCGCTGCACCGAGATCGGCACGCTCGAGCTCTTTTGCGTCGCCAAGGACGGCGACAATCGCTGGCGGCTCGAATTCAACGTGCGCGATGTCATCAAGGAAAAAGACGACGACGATCAGAAAGCCGAGAACGTCGTCACCGATGTTTGGCCGGAAGAACTGGTGCAGTCGGCCGCGTCGCGCATCCGCGCCGCCTATGAGAATGGGCTTGGGCCCGATCCGAAACTGTTGACCAAGGAACTCGAAGCCGCCCTCGACGCCGGCCGCGACAAATGGCCGACCGGTTTGTGCCGGCGAATGTGGGACTTCCTCGCCGAGGTCGCCGATCGGCGTCGCCTGTCGCCGGCGCATCTGTCGCGCTGGCATAACCTGGTCGGCTTCTGTCTGCGGCCCGGCTTCGGCGATCCGATTGACAAGTTTCGCGTCGAGCAATTGTGGAAGTCACTCCACTCCGCAAGCAAGGGCGCCAAGCCCGGCCTGGCCCAACCCGAAGGCGGCGCCGACTTCTGGATCATGTGGCGCCGCGTCGCCGGCGGTCTGGCCACGCCAGTGCAAAACTCGTTGTTCGGCCGAATGCGCCCCGTCCTTTTGCCCGGCAAGGCGAAAACAGCGAAACCCGCCGCGAACGAGTATTCCGAAATGTGGCGCGCGGCCGCGAGCTTGGAACGTCTCGATTTGAAGACCAAGGAGCAGCTCGGCGAAACGGTATTAAAGACGTGCCGCCGCAGCCCGACGCCGCCGCACGCGTTTTTCGCCTTGACGAGGCTCGGCGCTCGCGTGCTTTTGTATGGCCCGCTCAATAGCGTGTTGCATCCGCAGGTGGCGCAGAAATGGATCGATGCCTTGCTTCCATTCGAGCCTGGCCATCAAAGCGAACGCACCGCGTGGGCGTTTTGCATGACGCAACTGGCGCGCAAGAGCGGCCAACGCGCCATTGACATCGACGAGGCACATCGCGAGAGCGTTTTGACGGCGTTAAAGGGCCAGCCCATCCCCGAACATTGGGCGAAGATGGTTGAAGACGTCGTCGAACTGGACGCCGACGAGCAGAGCCAGATGTTCGGCGAGGGGTTGCCAATCGGCTTGCGTTTGATGAGCAGTGGAGAATGACGTGACAGCAATCTGCGGCGTGCCGAGCCGCGTAAGCGGCCGGTTGAGCGACTGGGTGCTCAACCGGCCGCTTACGCGGCTCGGCTCGCCGACCATTCAAAGCAATCCCATCGCGACCAAATCGGCCGCCGGCTCGTCGAAGCTGCAACTGCCGAACGACGTGCCGATGCCGGCTCGAAATTGCGTCAATTGCGCCGTCGTGCACGACCAGTTTTTCCAGGCAACGCGATCCGCATCAAACTTGAAATGTGCTGCAGTGCGATCGGCCAAGATTTCGATCACCTCCGCCTCTTGCAACGAATGAACGTTCGCGAGAACGCCGGCGATAAACACATTCAAGAAGCCATGATGCCAAACTTGCAGCGACTCGTCCCAATGGCGGCGCGGATGGTGCAAGCCGGCCGTCGCCTTCCAGGGCACGTTGGCCGATCGGCAGCGCGTGATAAAGCCCGCGACCTGTTCGTCCGATGGAAACGCGTCCGCCGTCAAACCGCCGGCCCTCAGCTTCATGCCGATCGCCGCCTGCGCGTTCATGTCGCGAAGATCGCCCACGAGCGCGCAGGCGGCGTCGAGGTCCTCGCGCCAGGATTCCGTGCGCGGAATCTCAAAAAAAACCGGCAACGTTGCCCGCCCCAGCTCCGTCGCCGCCAACGGGATCATGAACAATGCCGAGGTAATCGGCGTGACGTTCGGCAACGCCACCTCGAAAAGGTCGATCACGTCTTTTTTGCCCCATGCCTTGCAAAAAACTTTGATCGCCTTCACGTCCTTCTCGATCTGCGGCACAAATTCCTTTGCTTCCGCCACTTGCTTGCCGAGCGCCGTCACGTGCAAAAGCGAGGCGTCAGCAAGTCCCTTGGCGCGGTCGAGCAATTCCGGCAATTGCGCAACCGGGCAAACAAAGCGGCCCAGCATCCAGCGATGCGGCGACGACTTCTTCGCGTGGAAATACTGGCGCACCGCGTCATCGAGCGGCAACTTCGCAGGCGGGAACAGACCGGCGTAATCGATGATTTGATTTAACAGGGTTCGAACGGAAGTGTGCATGAGTTTTCTCCTCACCACCCACCACCCCCGGGAATCGCTGCGCTCATCCCGGGGCTTGCAACCACTTACTACTCACCACTCACCACTCACCACTACTATTGTGACGTTTGTGACAATCGTGCACTAGGTGCTGCTCACGGGGCTTTCTATGATAATAGGCGTTGCGCAACATGATGGGCCGAAAGGTTCCGCCATTTTTACTTGCAGCGCTGCCAACCGTTGAGCAGGTTTTCGGTTTCGGTCGATAACCAATCTCAGGATGAATGATTGGCATTCTCCGCAATCTTCCATGATTCGGGCCGGCAAAAAAAGGAATTCTCCGCCCGCGCGTTCGCACTTCTCAAGAGGATTGCTTGTAAAAACAGGCAGTTCAGGCAAGATTTGCGATTTGCTCGGGGCGATCGGACGGCCTACAATGGGAGTTGGCAGTCGGCAGCGAGGAGCGTTCGCACGAACGCGGCGGGACTACGGACCATCAATTGCCTTGGAACAACCTCATGACTCGACCACGCCGGCAGCGAGGTCCTTCGGTGCAGTCGCCGTTGGAAACCTACCTGCGCGAAATCAACGAGACGGCCCTCTTGAGCGCCGACGAGGAGAAAACCCTCGCTCGCGAAATCGAGAAGGGCAACTCCGAAGCCCGCGACCGCATGGTCCGCGCCAATCTGCGCCTCGTCGTCAACATCGCTCGAAGCTATACCGGCAAAGGCCTTGGCCTGCAGGACCTCATCGAAGAAGGCAACCTCGGCCTGTTGCGCGCCGTCGAGGGCTTCGATCCCGAGATGAACACGCGCTTCAGCACTTACGCCAGCTACTGGATCAAGCAATCGATCAAGCGCGCCCTCGTCAACACCGCCAAGACAATTCGCATCCCCGCTTACATGGTTGAATTGCTCGCCAAATGGCGGCGGGCGACGTCAAAGCTTCAAGACGAACTCGGCCGGCCGCCGACGCATGAGGAAGTCGCCAAGAGTTTGAACCTGCCCAAGAAAAAGCTCGCCATCATCAAGAAGGCGATTCGCGTTTACAACGCCGCCCCGCAGACCGATCAACCCGAAGCCGGCTGGTCACTCGACGAAATGGTGATGGACGGCAACTCGAAGTCTCCCGACATCGAGATGGTCGAATCCGACGATCTCAAGCACGTCCTCGAATTGCTCGAAAAGATGGACCCGCGCGAATCGACCGTCTTGCGCATGCGATTCGGCCTGATCGAAAACGAGGAGCCGAAGACGCTCAAGGAGATCGGCGAAAGCCTGGGATTGACGCGCGAGCGCGTTCGGCAAATCGAGAGCGAGGCGCTCGCCAAGCTCAGTGAAAACATGCAAGGTGAATGACGTTGATGCCATGCGACGGCGGAAGTCGTAGCATGACGCCATGCCTGCGCACGCCGTTGGCGTTGCGGCTATTACGACTTCCCGCCAACGTCGCCATTCCGATGCAAAACCCTGACACGCCAACACCTACCGAACCGGCCACGCCGCGCTCCAATCGCTCGGCGATGATGATCGTCTTCCTCGTCGTCTTCATCGATCTGTTGGGCTTCGGCATCATCTTGCCGCTGTTGCCACGCATTGGGAAGGATTACGTCAATCAAGTCATTCCCAATGGGACATGGCAAGTCGGCATGATCGTCGGCCTTCTGATGTCGTCGTTCTCGCTGATGCAGTTTCTGTTCGCGCCGATCTGGGGCCGACTTTCGGATCGCATCGGTCGACGACCGATCTTGTTGATGGGGCTGCTGGCTTCCGCCGTTTTCTACGGCTTGTTCGGATATGCCGCGTCCTTGGACGCCGAAAATCAGGCGAGCCTGGCGCTCACGCTTTTCTTCGCCGCGCGCATTGGCGCCGGCATCGCGGGGGCAACCATCTCCACCGCGCAGGCCGTCATCGCCGATTGCACGACGCCGGAAAAACGCAAGCACGGCATGGCCCTCATCGGCGCCGCGTTCGGCATCGGCTTCACTTTCGGGCCGCTTATCGGTTATTTGTGTCTTCGCATCGGCGGCGACGATCAGCTTTACACCATCGGCTACGCCGCGTCGGCGCTCTCGGCCCTTGCGTGGATCCTCGGTCTGGCGCTGCTGCCGGAGACGCGCGTGCCGACGGCGGAATCGGCGGCGCGCCGCAAGCTGCTCGATTGGTCCGCGGTTCGCTTCGCCCTTCAAAATCCCGCCATCGGCCCCGTGATCCTCGTCTTCTTCATGGCGAGCCTCGGCTTCGGCGCGTTTGAAGTGACGCTTGCGCTCTTCTTGAAAGACATCTTCGATATGGACGCGAATCAGAGCTTTCTTTTCTTCGCGTACATCGGCTTCACCTTATTGATCGCACAGGGCTTCCTCTATCGCCGGCTAGCGTCGCGGTTGAGCGAGACAACATTCATCGGCATTGGAATCCTCTTCATGTTGCTCGGCATCATCCTCCAGGGAGCAATCGCGTACGTGAAGGCGAACGCACCGGAAAACGAAGTGCGCCTCGAATTCCTGTTCGTCGCGCTGACGGCCGCGGTGGTCGGTTTCGCGTTCTTGACGCCGTCGGCGCAAGCCCTCGTCTCGCGGCGCACGCCGGCGGATCGGCAGGGTGAGATTCTCGGCGTCAATCAATCGGCGTCGGCGCTCGCGCGCATCCTGGGGCCGATCTTTGGTGTGACGCTTTACGAGAGCGCGACTTCGCATCTTCCGCCTTTCATCGCGGGGGCCATTTTGTTAGTATTGATGCTCCCCTTGTTGCCGCGGATCGGCCGGGAAGCCACGTAGTGCAAGCGTCTCGCTTGCACCGAGTACGGAATGCGAAAGGAATCGCGCCATGCCGGTGCGAGTCGTCCATCTAACGAAGCCGCCTCAACGAATCGCGATCATCAAGCCGAGCGCGCTCGGCGATATCGCGCACAGCTTGCCCGTGTTGACGGCGCTGCGCCGGCGATTTCCCGACGCCAACATCTCCTGGATCATCAATCGAGGTTACGCACCCATCCTCGAAGGGCATCCAGACCTCAATGAGATCATCCCGTTCGACCGCGCCAGTTTGCGCAAAAGCTTCCTCAAGGGCGGCGTCGAGTTTGGCCGTTTTTTACATCGCTTGCGCAAGCAGCAATTCGACCTGGTCATCGACTTGCAAGGACTTTTGCGAACCGGACTCATGACGCTCGCCACCGGCGCCGCGATTCGCATCGGCCTGTCGTCGGCGCGCGAAGGCTCGATGCTTGCCTACACGCATCGCATCGACGATCGCGCCGACGTTCGCCACGCCGTCGATCGCTATTGGCGCGTGATCGAAGCGCTCGGCGATGCGCCGCCGATCAAGACGTTTCACGTTCCCGTTCAGGAAGCAGCGCGGACGTGGGCCGGCGCGGCGTTGCAGCATCTGCCGCGGCCATGGATCGCGGTCGGCGTCGGCTCGCGCTGGTTGACGAAACGCTGGCCGCCGGAGCACTTCGCGGCGCTCGTCGGACGCGCTCAAGCCGAGTTTGGCGGGTCGGCGATCTTCGTCGGCACGCCGGAAGAGGCGGACCTCGCGGAGCGTGCCGCGTCGCTCACCACCGGGCCTGCGCTGCAGCTCACGGGCAAGACGACGTTGCCGCAGCTCGTCGCGGTCTTGAACGCCGCGGACGTGATGATCGCGAACGACACGGGGCCGCTGCATCTGGCGGTCGCTCTGGGTCGTCCCGTCGTCGCGCCGTATACTTGCACTTTGATCGAAAAAACCGGACCGTACCATCAAGAGAGCCGCGCCGTCGCAACAAGCATCTGGTGCCGCGGCAGCTACTTGAAGACATGTCAACGCATGGAGTGCATGGCCGACCTGACGCCTCCGCGGCTTTGGCCTCCGCTAGAAATGATCCTCCGCACATGGCAACAAACGCAGCACGCCGCCTGATCCTGGCCAGCAGCTCTCCCGATCGCCGCGCCATGCTCGAACGCGCCGGCTATGCAATCGACGTGATGCCGTCGCATATCGACGAACCGACCGGGCAAGGCTTCACCGATCCGCGTCATTACGTCATGACCGTCTCCTGGCTCAAGGCCGCCGCCGTGGCACCGAAGGTGAGCGACGGTTTGATCCTCGCGGCCGACACCGTCGGCTGGCTGGACGGTCAGGTCATCGGCAAGCCAACTGACGTTGACGATGCGCGGCGCATCATCACCGCGCTCGGAGGCCGCGAACACGAGCTGTGGACCGGTGTCGTGCTCTGGCGTCGGCCGGACGATGTGCAAGTCGTATGGCAGGAATGCACGCGCCTCGCTTGTCGGACGTTGAGCGCGGCCGAACTCGACGCGTATCTCGCCACGGACGCGTGGGTCGGCCGATCGGGAGCGTATGCGATTCAGGAAGAGAGTGATCCGTTCTTGCGCATCGTTGACGGCAGCTTGACGAACGTTATCGGCTTACCAATGGAAAGCTTGACGCGGCAGTTGCAATGGTTGGACTATCGTCCTTCGACGGGCTGAATCGCGCCCGACGGGACGAGCGGCTCAATGCGAACGTCGTCGAAACAAGCAGCGCCGATACCCGTTAACGCCAGCGTCACGTTTACCGTGCCCGATGCGGGCACCTTGCGATAGACGGTGAATTTCTTCCACGGCATCGTATCCGTCCAGCGCATCGCGAGCGGTTCGCCGCCGGCATTGTCGTAGAACAAGGCGCCGTCCGGAGACGCCGTGATCGGCGCAGGGATATGCACCCAGCCGCTGATCTGCACCATGCTCCCCGGCGGCAGCCGAACGGCGGGACTCGACAGCGCCAGGGTCGTACGTTCCAAACCCGGCGGAGTCGCTCGATCAGCTCGCGGCTTGATCTGCAACATCAAGCATTGCTTCCCCTCGATCGGCGTCACAGGCTTTGCTTTGCCGGTCTTCGGGTCGGCCGCCGCCAGGCTGCTGTGCGCGACGCGGTCCGCACTCATTTCAAGTTCGTCCAGCGAACTTTTCTCCAGCTTCCACGAATCCTGCACCCGTTCGCCCGGCAGCTCGAAATCGCCGCCGCGAAGCACGTTGCCGCCGACGGTCGCGTTCGCCTTCTGGTTCATGAACTGCCAGTGTTGCGGCAACGAGTAAAATGAGACCGCATAGGGACTAAAGACCGGGCTATCCTTGCCATTGACCGCCTTCTGCCAATGCTCGCGCATCAGAATGCGCAACGGACGCAGCGACCGCTCCGCTTCGTGATACGCCTCCGCGAAGTGCTTGGCCTCCCAGTACTCCTTCGACTTCTGCCAGCGGCTACGCGAGTTTTCCAAGAGCGAGTTGCCGTCCGGAATCGTGACGCCCATCTGTTCGAGCCGAATGTGAACGCGGGCGACCTTCTCGTACTCATAGACCGCCATATCGTGAGCCCACTGCGACGCGAGTTGACGGCGCGAGCGCGCTTGATCCTGGAATCGGCCCATCAGGTTTGTATCGGACGTGAACACCACCAGCGAGGTGAGGCCGAACTCCGGCAGCGTCACCTTCATGCCCCGGTCCACGCGTTCGACTTTCAGACCGCGAACGTCGGCGGGAGAGATCTCCCATGCTTGCGTCGTCTTCGGAACCTGCGGGACGATGAGCGCTAACTTCGAAGTCGCCGCCTGACCGGGCACGAACTGCGAGAACTTGCCCTGCCAGATCGGAATCACCAGGATGCCCTGATTGCAGCGCAGCACCGCCGCCTTGACCTCGCGCGACGATGTGTCCACCCATTGCGGCGGCTCCTCGACCGTGACGAGCAAATCCTTGATCATGTCCAGTTCTTGATTGAGCAACGCGCACGCGAGCAGGCGATCGCGCCCTTGATGGCTGTCCGCCAGGAAACGATCGGACCAGAAACCCAGGCCGCGATAACCCGACGCCAGCGCCATGTAGGCGAGCAGGCGAATTTGTTCCGGCTGCGGGCCGACGGGTTCGCGGAACTCGGCTTGAGCCGATTGATTGTACAGCAGCTCTGCGTACCAGTCGGGCAGATGCGTTTGAATCCAGGTCCACGTGAACGCGTCGGGCGCCGCCAGCTTGCGGCGCATGTCGAGCCATTCGCGATACTTCGGCAGCTCCAGCGTCGTCATGAGCGGAAAGCGGTGCACGCCCATGAGGTTGACGCTTCGTGAATAGGGCAGCATGCCATCCCGGACGTCGGCGGATATCGGGTGGCCTCGATCGGCGGCGCGTGCGACCTCCGTCACGCGCGACATCAGCGGCGCGTGCTCAAACGCCCACACGCCGCTGATGCGCCGGAAAAGCACGGAGTCGTTGTCGAACCGATTGACTTGCTTCGTGATCTCGTCGGCCGACAACAACTGACCCTGATCGTTCGTGACGCGACACTCCGGCACGATCCACATGCCGAGGTCGGCCGCCTCATTGACGAGCGCGGGATTGACGTTGCTGTCAAAGCAAATCGTGTTGAAGCCGGCGTTGCGCAAGATGGGCAGCATCGTATCGGTGAAGCGAATGGCGCGGAAGAACATGCGTTGATTGCCGACGGTGATGCGATTGCCCTCGAATTTCACCGCCGCGTTGCGCGATGCGGGCCGCGTGATCCCTGATATCTTGGGCGGATTGTTGTTGTCGATGCGTTCCGGCGCCGTTGTGGCGGCGGGAGCGGCAGCGAGGACGGGGCCGATTTCCAGATCGTCGATCCAAACCTTGGTCGGGCCGGGTCCGGCATTGAGGTTCAAGATCAACGCATCGATATACGCGCCGTTGAAATCAATCGGCCGCTTGAGCTGGGCGTTCATCAATTGTTGGCGTTCCTTGCTGAGCCGGACCAGGCGGGCCAGCTCGAGGAATTGCCATTGGCCGGTTTGCTGATAGGTGTCGCCGTCGATGTATGTTGTTAAATAATAGTCGAGATTGTTCGGATCACGCTCCGCCGGCAGGACGACGCGGGCCATGAGCTTGATGCCGGGACGATTGGCGCGCAGCCAGATCGCGGCACGTTGTTCCTCGCTGATCGGCGCTTTCGCGGTCGGGTAGACGTAATGGATCGACTTGCCCTGTTTGACGTTCAACTCGATGTATTCCGAACCCTGGCCGTTGCGCGGATCGCGGTCGTCGATGCGATGCGTGATTTCGTCGAACTCGGCGTCGGCAGCTCCCTTCAGCCACGCCGGCTTGATCTCGAAGCCATTCTTGTGGATCGTCGTTTGCGCGAAAGCCCAGCCGGCGACGACAAAGAAGCCGATCGTCAGGCCCAGACCGATCAACAAACATGCTTTCGAGGCACGCCCGCGTGTCATGGCTGAATCCTTAAATGCAAGCCCCGGGGTGAGGTACTCCCGAACCCCGGGGTTCGGAGTACATCACCCCGGGGCTTCGAGACGCAACGGCTTCTAGCAAATCGCTTGTTAACAAAAAAGTGCAATCGTGTTGCCGAAAGTTAACACTGGGCTGATTACCTGGTCCACTGCGCTTTGCAAAATCCGGGGAATCAAGAGGATTTGCCGAAATTGCGAAACGGCTTGTTGATGTGGCACGTGACTTGCTCTACACTATTTTCCAACCCAGTTGTCCCACCGCGTCCAACGTACGAATCCAGGTGTCGAATGTCGCAACCACAATCGCAACAATGGCGAAAGGATCAGATCCCAGCGGAGCTGATCGATTTACGCAAGGAGGTCGAGCAACTACCTCTGCACTTGCGCCAGAAGTTACTGCCCCTTTGTGAACGATTGTATCATTACTCGCGTTTGCATAGCCGTTTGTTGCGCATCGCGCAAGAAGCGGTGGATCAATTGCAACTCGACGCGAAGTATATGCAATTCGACCTTGATGCGACGCGCCGCGAGCGCGACGAGTTGGCTCGCGAAATGCGCGGCTACGACGAAGAAGCCCAATAATCAAGTCGAACTTACCGTCCGCCAGCGCTGCCGAACCTGTTCGGGCGTCGCCGTTCCGGTGACGCCGATCTGCTGAATCGCGATCGAGGCGACGAGATTCGCGAACGCCGCCGCAGCCTGCCAATTCACGCCGCACGCCAACGCACACGCCAGGGCCGCGCTCGACGCGTCTCCCGCGCCGACCGTGTCGATGGGCCCCGCCACGGGATACGCGGGCACGACGCTCGGTTCCGCGCCGTCCGCGTCGGCGATCATGATGCCGCCGGCGCCGCACGTGCATGCCACGGGCCGCCGCGTCTTCTGCACCAATTGCTTCATTGCATCGCACAGGTTTGCAGCGTTCGGCGACGCGCGCAGGCATTCGCTCTCGTTCGGCTTGAAACAGACATTTCGGAACAGGCCAATCCGCTCGCGACTATCCACGATGACAATCTTGTACGGCTCGTTCGAGCCAAGCTCCGCCAGGCGATCCCGCACACGCTCCGTGACGACGCCGCACCCCAGTTCGCTGACCTGATCGAGGACGAGCAACGCATCGAACGCGTGCCAATGCCGCGTGAGCGAATCCAGCACCTTCCGTTCCACGTCGGCGGGCAACGGCAGTCGATTCTTGATGTCCAGGCGATTCAATTCGCGCGGGGCCTGGCCGGCGGTCATCAACATCGGCTTCGTGTAGGTCGGCGTGCGCCGCTGCGTGGTAATCGCGAGTTCGGCCAGTTCGACGCGCGTCATCGTTTTCAATGCTTGCCGCAATTCGTGGCCTTCGCCGTCGTCGCCGATCATGCTGATGGGAACGATGCGTCCGACGCCCAGCGCCGCCAGGTTGTTGATGACCGTCCCCGCCGCGCCGGGATACGAACGAACCCGCACGACTTGATAAGCGTCCAGCCCCGTTTCGATCGACGGCTCCGTGAGCGCCGCGTCGAGGTCGAGATAGCGGTCCAGAAAAAGATCGCCGAATACGCCAATCGTGCGGTGCGGGATCGCGGCGAGGATTTGTTCAATGATGACGGCGGTCAACATGGCGGCAGTTTATTCGTCGGTCACGCCAACGTCCCGCCAATACGCGGGCAGCGGCGCGGCCAACGTGATCGGTTCATAGTGAAGCGGATGCAAGAAAGTCAAGCTGCGCCCGTGAAGCGCGATGATGCGGTCGCGTGGCAATTCCGCGGGCGGACCGAACGAACCGGTCGAGCCGTATAGCGCATCGCCAAGCAGCGGAACGCCGCGCGACGCTGCCTGCACGCGAATCTGATGCGAGCGTCCCGTGATCGGCACAAATTCGACGAGCGTATTCTCCCCTCTCCCGCTGGGAGAGGGGCCGGGGGTGAGGGCCGAAGTATCAGCGACGTAGTTCTCGTCCACGTATTTCAACACGCGATATCGCAACTCCGCCCGCTTCGCCCCGGCCACGCTCGCATCAGCAATCGCAACCCGCGCTTCATCTGGTGCCTTCAACAACCAGTCTTCCCAATTGCCTTCCGCCGGCTCAAGCTTCCCTTCGACGACGCCCCAGTAAACCTTGGTCACCGTGCGCTCGCGAAACTGCTCCGCGAGCCGCTCGGCCGACTTGCTGTTGCGGGCAAACAAGACCACGCCGGACACCGGCCGATCGAGCCGATGTGGCACGCCGAGGTAAACGTTGCCGGGTTTGTGATGTTTTTCCTTGAGATATGCCTTGGCAATCGCTTCGAGCGACGGAATTTCAGGCGACGCGCTTTGCGTCAACAACCCGGCCGGTTTGGCGACGGCGAGGCAATGTTTGTCTTCGAGCAGAATGAAAAGGTCGCCATTCATGATGAGTACTCAGTACTGAGTACAGAGTACGGAGAAATGCGCTCGATTCGTGCCCTTGGAGATGGAATAATTGGCCGAAATCAACTCTGACTCAAGCGGCGCGACTCTCCGCCGGTTTTTGCGCGACACGGCAACGAACGACCTTGGCGCCGTCTTCGGCGCGAGAGCCGAGATGTAACTCCACATCGTGCCAGATGCCGTAGTCGCCGCGCAACCGGCAGAGAATCGCGCCCTGCCCCGCCGACGAGACGCGCGGGCGATCGTCGGCATGAATCAATTGCAACAATGGCGTTCCTTCCAATGCGTACGGATCGAGTTGAAACTCCGTCTGCCAGGCGCCGTTGGCGTAAACAACGGTCCCATTCGTGTCCAGCACCGCGATCGGCTCGGCGTCGTTTTCAATCCACGCACGGTACCGCGCGTCGCCTTCGGTCAATCGCTCTTTTGCTTTCCACATTCGCCGAAGCTCGCGATCGAAGATCAAGGCGAGAACAAAACAACCAAGGACGCCGACAATGCAAGTTAGCGCCGCCGCGCCGACGCTGTGCCAGCGCGCATCGCGACGCAATGTCGCGTCGCGCTCACTCTGAGCGATCTCGGCTCGACATGTTTCGACCTGCTGAATCGCGCGATCGCGCGCCAGTTGAAAATCGCCGATCAGCTTCGTTCGCTGTTGTGCCACGTTCTCCACCGGCAGCGCGGCATAAGCCTTGCGCATGAGTCGAACTTGCTCGTCGATGCGCGTCAAATCCTTGTCCCAGGCCGGCCGCGTTTTGAGGGCGGCGTGCAGTTGATCGTGCAGCCGGACGTACTGATCGTGATTGACGTCCCACGCGTGCCGATCCAGCACGCCGGCCGTTGCCATGACTTCGCCCATGTGGCGCAGGCTGTCGTCGAGCTTGGCGAGCTGTTGTGCGTAATCGCGATGCTGTTGAATTTCAACGAGCTGGCGCTCGCAGTCCACGAACAACGCCGCAAGCCAGCCGAGAAACCCCGCCAGGATCGCGACGCCCCCCGCGATCCAGCGTCGCGGCAACGGCTCACCCGAGCGAAGCCCGAGCCGCAGGAAATAACCCAGCAGCAAAAAGCACAAGACGATATCGAGCGTGCCAAGCAGCAAGAGCCGCACATTGGGGACATCGGAAGTCGGCGCAAAGGCGCTATGAATTAACCAGACGCCGAAGCCCATGCCAACCACGGCCGAGCCTTCCGCCAACAAGATGCGAAACGGAGTCATGCGCCCTCCGAGCGAGGGATCGAGGTCGGGATCCATCCACAACGGGGCGAATCTTAACACACGTGGCGTGCGGCGAGCAAGATAGAGAGGCGCTGCCTCAAAATTCCAAATATCATGTGCCAATTTTCAAACAAATCCAAAGTACCAAATTGGCATATCCCAAAGCCTTTCGCCGTCGTGGTTTGGGACTTGGAATATGGGTAAGTTGGCGTTTGTTTGGGATTTGATGTTTGAGTATTGAGTTTTAAGGCCAATTGGCCGCGCGGAAATGCATCAGCACAGGTTTTTGCTCGACACGTGCTCCGCGGAACCGGATAATAACGGCACTCGTAAAATGGAAACACCGTCCCATCTTTTTGGAGGTCCCATCAATGAAAGCTCTCCGTTTAAGTCTCGCCGCACTGACGGCGGCGCTCATTTCTTACACGCCGGCATTCGGGCAACGCGTCGAGGCGCAGCCGATTCAAATTCAACCAGTCCGCGGTGGTGAAGCGCCCTTGCTGACGCCGGACGCGGTTGAGAAGCTCAAATTCACCAACGAACAAAAAGAAAAATACACCAAGATCGACGCCGACTATCGCGACAAGGCGAAGGCCGCGCAGGACAAGTTCCGCGCCGACATCCAGGGCGTGCGCGATCGCGAAAAATACAAGGAAGCCCAAGAGAAGATGGCGACCGACACCAAGAAGGCGCGTGAAGACCAACTCGCCAAGATCGAGCCGCTGCTCAGCGCCGAACAGAAGACGGTGTTCGCGCAAGTCAAGCAGCAGGCGCCGCAACCCGGTGCCATCGGCGGCGGTGTTCGTCCGCTTCCTATCGGCGGCGCCGGCATAAACCCGGTCCTGCCCCCCGCGGTCCAGAACCGCCTGCAATTGACCGATGAGCAGAAAAAGGAAATCGAAAAGATCCAGAAGGAAGTCGAAGCCAAGATCATGAAGGTATTGACAGACGAGCAGCGCAAGCAGCTCGAACAGTTCAAGAAGGGTCCCGCGATTCGTCCAATTCAGCCGGTCCCGCCGGTGCAGCGCATTCAACCCGTGCCGCCGGTTCGCCGCAATATCGAAGTGGATAACACGAAGCCGCGCCGCGAATGAGTCGCAACTCATTTCAGGTCTGAAAGTACCCGGCGAGCCGAGCCCCGTAACAGTACTTTCAGCTGCCATTAGTTTGGATTTTAGCT
>DAIOGM010000107.1:8945-18268 GCA_036745215.1 Gemmataceae bacterium | reverse complement strand
CAAAATCAACGGGGCGCAAGTCTTCCTAAATTGCCCAGAGTGCGCGCTGGCCCTGCACCAGAAGTGCGATCAGTATCGCGATGATGGCAATGACGACGAGCAACTCGATCAACGTGAATGCGCGACGAGTGGTAGACATGATGACGCCTCCAGAGGAGAGTCCTGGAACGCCTTAATATATTCGAATCAGATGGTTTAACGCAAATTAGAAATTGATGAAATGACGAATATTAAATGATGAAGTTTCTGACAGCAACATGAATCTCCGTGTCTACGAAACCAATTGAAAGAACAACTCCTCCAGATCGCGCTGGCCATGCTTGTCGCGCAGCTCATCGAGGCCGCCGCACGCCTGGATTTTGCCTTTGCTGATGATGGCGACGCGCGTGCAGATCTTCTCGACCTCGCGCATGATGTGCGTTGAATAGAGGATGCACTTGCCCTGATCGCGCAGGCGTTCGATGTTTTGCAAGACGGCCCGCGCCACCAGGACGTCGAGGCCCAGGGTCGGCTCGTCGAAGATCAACACGGGCGGATCGTGTACTATGGCGCGGCCGATCGACACCTTTTGCCGCATGCCGGTGGACATCTTGGCGCCGAGCACGTCGCGGAAGTCGTTCATCTGCAAGTCGGTGAACAACGTCTCCATGCGCTGTCGCAACGGCTCCTCGGCCATTCCGTAAAGTTTGCCGAAGTATTCGACCATCTCCCACGCGGTCATACGATCGTAGATGGCCGTGCTGGCGGAAAGGAAGCCGATGTGCTGGCGAACCTGGGCGGGTTCATCGACGACGTCGAAGCCCGCCAATCGTGCGATGCCGCCGGTCGGTTTCAGGACGGTGCAAAGGATGCGCATGGTCGTCGTCTTGCCGGCGCCGTTGGGGCCGAGCAAGCCGAAGACTTCGCCGGGATAGGCGTCGAAGGAAATCTGATCGACCGCCATGACCTGGCCGCGGCGGAGATCGCGGAAAGATTTCGTGAGGTTTTCGACGTGAATCATGAGGAGTCAAAGGTGCTTGCGTTTAGCGATCGCGCGGCGCCATGCGAGCGCTAAACGAATTCAGGTTTATTCCACGAACATGATTTCCAGCACCTCATACCGAATCACGCCCATCGGCACCGTGATTTGAACGACGTCGCCGATCTTTTTGCCGAGCAAACCCTGGCCGATCGGGCTGTTGGTCAGAATCTTGTTCGAACCATAGTCTTCCTCGCCGGGGCCGACGAGGTGGAATATTTCGACTTCGGCCATATCGAGGTCCTTCACCTTGACCTGGGCGCCGAAGACGACGACGTCATTGGGCAAAGTGCTTTTGTCGATGATCATGGCCCGGCTCAGTTGATCGTTGGCGGAGTCGATGCGGGCCTGCAGCATCCCCTGGTCCTCGCGGGCGGCGTGGTATTCGGCGTTTTCGGAAAGGTCGCCCATTTCGCGGGCCGTCGCGATGCGCTTGGCGACTTCGATCATCTCGAAATTCGTCATGCGATCCAGCTCGGCACGCTTCTTTTCGTAACCCTCCTTGGTCATGGGGATGCGATCATCGGACATGGAGGTTACTCCTTTCGAGTCGTTTTTACTGACGTAGGGACAAGCGGCTCGCTTGTCCCTGAGTGAACCACGGCAACGGAAATTTCCAGGGACAAGCGAGCCGCTTGTCCCTACGGAATTGGCGAGCTGGTTCGCCTTGTCAATCAACCACAGAGCCGGCGAGTTGTCGGCCGCCGGCTCCGGAAAGCACAAGCGGCGGACAAGTCCGCCGGCTCCATATTACATCCGTTTCTATTCTATATCTTGAACAGCGCGCGAGCGCTTGTAAAGGCGCGTTTTGCGATTTCCGCAAGTTTCTCGCGTCGCTTTCTCCCCTCGCCCCCGGTACTCCGGGGGAGAGGGGTCGGGGGTGAGGGGGACGGCGTCCATTGCAAATGATTCATCCCATTGCAAGGGACACTCGCCCCCTCACCCCCAGCCCCTCTCCCCCTGAGTACAGGGGGAGAGGGGAGCAATACCCTATTGCGTCTCGCTCGGATGCAATCGGGCCGCGATGCGCGACGGCAGAGTCCATAGCGACGTGAACCCTTGAGCCCATTGATTGTCGAACAGCTCCAGGTTCGATTGATTGGCAAGCCGGCTGTCGTAAAGGCTGTCCGGACTGCGGCGGCCGAGGATCGAGCACGACCCCTTGTAGAGCTTCAAACGCACTTCGCCGGTCACGTGCTTTTGCGTCTCGTTGAAAAAACCTTGCAGCGCGATGCGCAAATCGTTGAACCACAGGCCCATGTAAACAAGTTCCGCATAGCGTCGGCCTAGCTGCTCGCGCATCTGAATCATCTCGCGGCTCTGCACCAGGCTTTGCAGATCGCGATGGGCGCTCCACAAAATCGTCGGCGTCGGCGCTTCATAAAACTCACGGCTCTTGATGCCGAACAGGCGATCCTCGACGACGTCGGATCGGCCGATCGCGTGCTCGCCGCCAAGGCGATTGAGCTCGCGCACCAGCGAGAGGAGGTCCATCGGTTTGCTATCAAGGCTCGTCGGCACGCCCGCGTCAAAGCCGATGGTGAGGACGCGCGGCTCGTTGGGCGCTTCCTCCGGCGATTTGGTCAAGACGAACGCCTCGGCTGGCGGCTCCTGCCAAGCATCAGCGAGATCGCTGACGTACAGGCTAACGCCCCACAGGTTGCGATCGACCTTGACGCGTTCGTGGATCGGCGCCTCGACGGCAATGCTGCGTTTCTTGGCGAACTTGAGCTTGTCTTCGAGGTTCTTGAGGTTCCACTCGCGCACGGGAGCGAGCACCTTCAGCTTCGGATTCTGGGCGGCGATCGCGGTCTCCATGCGCACCTGATCGTTGCCCTTGCTGGCGGCCGCGTGGGCGACGATATCGCAGCCTTCTTCGCGCGCGAGGCGCACCAGTTCCTGGGCGATCACGTAGCGCGCCAGCGCGGCGCCCAGGAAGCAGTTCGCTTGATAGACGGCGTTCGCGTGCAGCACCGGCAAGGCGAAGTCGCGCAAGAACATTTCGCGGCGATCGAGGACCTGCGCCGCGGCGGCGCCGAGATCGAGCGCCAGTTCGCCGACGGGTTCGAGGTAGGTTTCCTGTCCGAGGTTGATCGAGAGCGTGACGACTTCGAAGCCGCGCTCATGAACGAGCCAGTAAAGAGCGAGCCGTGATTCGAGGTCGCCGTTGAACGCGAGGATGATGCGCGGCATGGTACGCGCTCCTGGAAATGAGGTGTGCCTGGAAACGTTTTAAGGGAAACAAGTCGTCTTGGCGAGACGCGGAGTTGATCCACGGGGATAAACCCCGTGGCTCGCCCGGAAAATCCATAAACCAAACAGAAACCGACGAGTGACCATCCATGAATCCATTCGATGCCGCGTCTCCGTTCGATGCACGCTATTATTTCGCCGACCGCGTTTTTTTTGAGAAGCTCAATCCTTACGTCTCCGAGAACGCCCAGGTGCGCTATCTGGCGCGCGTGGAAGCGGCACTGGCGCAAACGCTCGCGGACGTCGGCGTCTGCCCGCGCGACGCCGCTGACGAGATCACGCGCGCTGCCGACAGTGTGACGCCGACGGAGGTGTACGAAGAGGAAGCGCGTATCCAGCACAATATCCGGGCGCTCGTCAACTGCATCGGCAAACGAGTCGGGCCAAACGCGAAGCCGTTCGTGCATCTGTTCGCGACCTCGGCGGACATCATGGACACGGCCCGCGCGTTGTGCCTGGTGGACGTGACGCGCAGCGTGATCGTGCCCGATTTGATCGCGCTCGAAAAGCAGCTCATCGGCATGGCCCGGGCCCACGCCGCGACGCCAGAGATGGGCCGCACGCACGGCCAGCACGCGGTGCCGATCACGTTCGGATTCGCCGTGGCGTTGTACGTGTCGCGCGTCGGGCAGCGGATCGAGAGCATCGTCCAATCGGCGAAGAATCTGCGCGGCAAATTCGCGGGCGCGGTGGGAGCGTACAACGCGTTGTCCTTGTTGAGCAAGAATCCCGCGGAGATCGAAGCCGCCTTGATGAAGAAGCTTGGCCTCGCGGCGCCGGAGATCTCGACGCAGGTGACGCAGCCGGAATATGTCGCCGATTACGTTTACGCGCTGACGGCGTGCTGGGGCGTGTTCGCGAACCTTGCGGACGATTTTCGCCACTTGCAGAGGAGTGAAATCCGCGAGCTGCGCGACAAAAAGGCGGCCGATCCGAAGTCGCAAATCGTCGGCTCCTCGACGATGCCCCACAAAGTCAACCCGAAGGATTTCGAGAACGTCAAAAGCATGTGGAAGGCGTACGTGCCGAGACTGATGACCGTATTGATGGATCAGATCAGCGAGCATCAACGTGACTTGACGAACTCGGCGTCGATGCGTTTCGTGATGGAGCACGTGGCGGCGTTCGCGTACGCCATCCGACGCTTGAGCCAAACCCTTGATGCGGTCGAGCCGGACGCGGCGCGGATGCGCGAATTGTTGGACGCGGGAAAAGATCCGATCACCGCGGAGCCGCTGTATGTGCTGCTGGCGATGCACGGGCATCCGGAGGCGCACGAGAAGGCGCGGGTGTTGGCACGCGATGCGCGCATCCAGAAGCGGGCGTTGTCGCAGCTCTTGCGCGAGGACGTCGGCATCGCGAGTTATTTGGCGAAGATGACGGCGGAACAGTTGGCGGTGCTGGACGATCCGGCGAAGTACTTGGGAGCGGCGGAGGCGCGGACGTTGGCGATTTGTGGGGAATGGGAACGGAAGATTCAGTTGTTGAACGGTTAAGCCCGGCTTGCGTTTAGCGCTCGCGCGGCGCCGCGCGAGCGCTAAACGCAAGCAGGCACTTGCCGAAAAATCACGTCATTTCTCCATTTTGTGACCTATGCTTGCATAACCGTTTTTCCCCAAAATAGAACCGCGCGGCGGAGTTCCCTCATGCTCATTCTCGGCGACGAAGGCCACTACCACGGCCGATTTCCCTGGGTCACCGCGTCACTGCTCGTCATCAATGTGCTCGTCTACACCGCTCAGGTTTTCCTGGGCGAGCCGTTCACCAACGGCTTCAGTTGCGTACCGGAGGAAATCGTTACATTCACCGATTTGACCGGTACGAAATATTTCAAAGTCAAAGTCGAAACGGCCGGCGGCTACTGGGACCACAAGGGGCATTATCATCCGCACTACGAGACCAAGAACTTCCCGGTCAAGCATTACCACGGCCCGTTCCCGATCTTTCTGACGCTCTTGACCTCGATGTTCATGCACGGCGATATCTTTCACCTGATCGGCAACATGTGGTTCCTGCTGGTCTTCGGCAGAAACGTCGAATGCGCCATGAGCCATGGCCGATTCCTGGCGTTTTACATCGCATGTGGAGTTTGCGCGAGCCTGGCGCATGTGTTCAGCGATATGCACTCGATCCTGCCGTGCCTCGGCGCGTCGGGCGCGATTTCAGGGATCATGGGAGCGTACATCTCGATTCATCCGTTGAATAAGATCAAGATCTGGTTCGGCTGGTGGCTCGGCGTTATTGAGGTGCCCGCGATCGTCGTCATCGGATTCTGGTTTTTGCTGCAATATCTGTCGGCGTTCTGGGCAATGGAAGAAGGCATGAGCGACGGCGTCGCCTACTGGGCGCACCTGGGCGGGTTCTGCGCCGGGTTCGCGATCCTGCGCGGCATGGTGTTCTATATAAAGCGTCAAGTCGCGACGGGGGCAAGTGAGGCAGAGGAGCCGCTGGCGCCGGTCGATAAGGATGTGCTCATCATCAACACGCAAGCGAAGGAGCACGTGCCGAATCCGGTTGACGACGACGATCCGGCGGCCATCCAATCGGGTAAGCCCGATCCGTTTGCGACGTTCCTGTCGGTTCAAACGTTGCGCAAGATGCAGCAGGACAAGGCCGACGCCCAACAAAAGACGGAAAATTGATCGTCACTGCAACGTCGAGTTGACGCGTAATTTCCCGGTCAACGGCTGGCCTTTTTCCTCGGAACGTTGCACAAAGTCGATGGCCAGGCGCGTGATTTGTTCGCCGTCCAGTTCAAGCTCCCACACCACGAACTCGCCGGCGACTTTGTTGCTTCCCCGGCCTTGACCGAAAAAGTCCAGGCCGGGCGAATCACCGCTCAAGACAAAGCGTTTGGCGTTCAAGTATTCGCCCACTTGAAAGAACTGGCCTTTCGGCGCGCCGATGTCGAGTGTCCACGCATCCACGGTGACGCGGACGCCGCGGGCCGTCTTGTTCACCTTGAGCTTGTCGCCGGCATAATCATAAGTTTTGCCCTGCCCGATGAAATCGCCTGGTGTGCTGACCACCTTGAGGTAGGAAGTCGGCGCCTGGCTGAGCGCGGGTTTCTTGAAAGGCCCCTTCGGGACGAAGTCTTTGGGCGGGAATCCTTTCTTGAGTAATGGATCACCCTTGGGTACGACCGCGCCGCCGATTTCCTGCACCGTGAGTTGATAGGCGCCGAGCTTGGCGTCGAAAGCCGTGACCAGGATGCGGTGGCTGCCGGTTTGGGTCGCGCGATGGACAAGCCGCGCATGCGGGAAGCCGCCGCCGTCGTCGTCCTGGGCCAGACGTTGACCGGTCGGACTTTCAAGGATCAAGTACGAATCGAACATCTCGCTGCTGAGGGCGATCACATATTCTCGGCCTGCCTGCATGTTGACGGAATGAACTTTCATGCGGGCATTCTGCTGCCGGAGCGCGGCATCGGTGACAAGCGGATCGTTGGCTTGCAAGTTGCCCGCCTGATTCAAGATCTGCTTTCCTTTGGCCTGGCCTGGATCCGTTTTCGTTTCCGGCGGCAGCTGGATGTTGAGCGGGTTACCCTGCGTGCGCGTCAAGTCGATGTCGAAGGAGTCGATGAACGTCAAGCCGCCGCCATCCTCTTCGGACGAGATCTTGAAGTTCGCCGCCGAAATGAAGCCGCCCACGAGATCGAACGCCAGCTTGCCGTGGACGTCGCCGTCCACGAAGATTTCGCTCTTGCCACGCCCCTTGACCCGGCCGGCGACGCTGATGAACGCTTCGCTGCGCTGGTTCTTGGTGCGTGTTCCCTCAAACGTGCAAGTGAGGCTCAAATCCACGACTTCCGGTTTTTGCCCGGTCCGCAGCAGCATCGGAATTTCGGTTTGCCAGGTATCCATGGGTTGCAGCATGCGATTCGGCATGGGCATGGTTACCGATTCCAGCGCGTTGCAAAGTTGCCAGTAGCATGCTTGGGTTTCCGCGCGCTGGACGGCGGGCATCGACGGATTCAAATTCTTGTCGCTACGGACACGCAATTTGTTGGTGCCGTCAACGATGAAAACCGGCGGGATCGCCCGCAGAATCGGTGGCACCGTCGGATTCCTGGGCAACACGCGGCCATTGACGTCCACATTGATCGACATCCCCCCGATCGCGGTCCTCATTCGCGCGCCCTTGGCATCGGGACTGAGCGATTCCAAAACGTCGGCTTCGATGCGTTTGGAAAGCACATCGCGCGTTTTGCCCGCGATCAATGTGGACGTGTTCGCGCTCTTTAGCTTGACCGTGCGTTCCGTGACATTGGTGAGGCTCACCTGCAGATTGGCGGGCTGGCGATTCAGCGGCGTGATTCCGCTCGGCGTCGCAATCGCGTTGCCCCATTGCGTGCCCTTGGCGGTCGTGATGACCGGCTGCAGCCAATAAACCTGGCCGACGGGAAGCTGCGGCAACGGCACGTCGAGTTCACCCCTGCCGTCGCGATAGCTGATGACGTGGCTCAGTCGTTGGCTGTCGCCCGGCATTTGCTTGGGTTGATCAAAGGAATTGGGCCGCGTTGGTCCCGGCAGGCCAGTCCACACCTCGACGCGCAAGGCGTTGACGCGATTTAGCGGATCGAGACAGGTGTATTTCACGGGCATGCTCGCCTGGCGGCCGCTCGACAGGAACGCTTCGCCCATCCTGGCGTCGTCGAGCCGGCCTTCCAGGATCATGCGCACGTTCTCGGCTGGCACCGCGAAGTTGATTTGCGTCCCTTTGATGACAGCAACCGCGATGCCGACGACGTTGCCGACCGCATTGACCACGGGTCCGCCCGAGTTGCCGGGGTGCATGCCGCCGTTGACTTGAATTTGTTCGAGGGCGCCGGTGAGCTGATTTTTCCGCAAGCTCGACACTGCCGACGGACTCACGGTGATGTTGGCGCCAAGCTGAGCGCCCAGCGGAAAGCCAAAAATATACACGGCCTGAGTTTCGATGAGCTTGCGTTCGTTCTCAAGCTGTAATGGCGCCGGTAGATTCGCGTTATTGGGCACGCGCACCACGGCCAGATCGCTGGCCCGATCGACGCCGAGCACCTGGCCGATCAGCTTGCTCTGGTTTGGCTCGCCGCTGTTGAGCGTGACTTCCACCTGACGCGGCGGCTTGCTGCTGGCTTGCAACATGCCCAGGACGTGCGCGTTGGTGATCACGATGCCTGGCTCAACCGCGAAGAAGCCGCTGCCTTCGGCGACCTGGCCGTTCGGCATCGTCACACGCAGATACGCGGTCGCCTGCTTGACGCGTATGACTTGATTGGGATCGATTGCGCCGGGCAAGGGTTGGCCGGGATTTGGATCGACCTTCGGCAGGGGATTCGGGTTCTTTTTGGGGATGGGATTCGGATCTGGGCCAGGCCCTGGGAACGGGTTGGGCTCAGGTTCGGGACCGGGATTCGGATTGGGCGGATTGGGATTCGGATCGTCGATCTTGATGTCGGGCCGATTAATCGGCTCAATCGCATTTTGTTCGGCGTCCCTGGCGTCCTGGGCGATGCGAATGTCCTCGTCCGGCCTGGCGCCGAGCATGAAGTAGCCCGCTACTCCGATGGCGCCAACGAGCACCATGAGAATGACCACTGCCACGCCGCCGCCGAGCAAGAGGAAAATCGGAAGGCCCTTCTTGGCCGCCTTGGTTTTGCTTCGCGGACCGTCGTCTTCATCATCGTCTTCATCGTCATCCGCGTCGCGCCGACGATTGGAAGCGGCTTTGAGCTTGACGGCCCGGGAATCCTGGATCGCGTCGTCATCGTCATCGTCAGGCACGTAGATCGATTTGTCGCATTCATCACAGCGAACCTTGCCGCCGCGTTTGCTGTCGCTCACCGACATGAAGTTTTTGCACGACGGGCACGTAATGCGAACGCTCATAGTGAAGTCTCGGTGGAGTGGGCCTTTTGCAACGGTTGATAAATATGCATGATAAAGTTCAATCGCTCATCACGCAAGGATTTTTGACCTGCGAGCCGCGGGGTTCATCCCCGCGGATTGGAAGCCCATTCCACGGGGATAAACCCCGGGGCTCGCCATGGACGATTTGACGGCTCAAAGTG
>DAIOGM010000107.1:1523-8935 GCA_036745215.1 Gemmataceae bacterium | reverse complement strand
CATTCACTTGATTCATACGCCCGCCATCGAGATGCCCATGCGATTCAAGAACCTCATCGCGATTTCGCTGGTTGCTTTCACAACGACGCGGTTGAGCGCCCAGGAAACCGGCGCCGAGTTCTTCGAAAAGAAGATTCGGCCCGTGCTCGTCGAGCATTGCTACAAGTGCCACTCGAGGCAAGCAGGCAAGGAACGCGGCGGACTGCTCCTGGACACGCGTGAAGCGCTGCGGCGCGGCGGCGACAGCGGGCCGGCGATCGTGCCGGGAAAGCCGAGCGAGAGCGTGCTGATCAAATCGATGCGCCATACGGACGCCAAGCTGAAGATGCCGAAGAGCGCTGCCAAGTTGCCCGATCATGTGCTAGCTGATTTCGAACGCTGGGTCGAAATCGGCGCTCCCGATCCGCGCGATGAAAAGGCGGTCGCGAAATCGATCGATTTTGACGCGGCGCGGAAGCACTGGGCGTATCAGCCGATTCGCAAGCCCGCGCTTCCGCCCGTCAAGAATCAGGCATGGGTGAAATCACCTATTGATGCGCATATGCTTGCCAGGCTTGAAGAGAAGGCATTGACGCCGTCGCCGAGCGCCGATCCGCGCACGCTGATTCGGCGGTTGTATTTCGATTTGATCGGATTGCCGCCGGAATATGCCGAAGTGGACGCGTTCGTCAATTCGTGGGATGCGGCGGGCGCCAAGCGGGGAGAAGTGCTGGAAAAGCTCGTCGATGAACTGCTGGCGAGCCCGCATTACGGCGAGCGCTGGGCGCGCCACTGGCTCGACGTCGCCCGCTACGCCGACACCAAGGACGGCGTCCTCATGTACGGCGACGACCGCGTACGGCCATATGCGTACACGTATCGCGATTACGTCATTCGTGCCTTCAACGATGACACGCCATTCGATCGCTTTGTTCATGAACAGTTAGCAGCCGACGCGATTGAGCCGAAGGTCGAACCGTGGCGTTTGGCCGCGATGGGATTCCTCACGCTCGGCCGGCAATACGACAACAACATTCATGACGTGATCGACGATCGCATCGACACGGTGACGCGCGGCTTTCTCGGTTTGACGGTAGCGTGCGCGCGATGTCACGATCACAAGTACGACGCGATTCCGACGGCGGATTATTATTCGCTCTACGGCGTGTTCGCGAATTCGGTGTCGCCGCTGGAGCCGCCGCTCGCGGATCGTGCGGAGAATTGCAAGACGCTGCCGGATTACGAAAAGCTCGCGGGGCCGCATCGCGAGAAGATGCAGAAGTTTCTCGACAGCCAGTACGCGATGTTGATTGACACGGCCCGGCAACGCGTCGGCGATTATCTCATTCGCGTCGCCACCACGGAGCCCGATTTGGCGGAGACGGCGATCTATTTTCTGTCGCTCGCGCCGAACGAACTGCGGCCGCCCTTGGTCAACGCGTGGCGCAAGTACCTGGAACATCCGGCCCGCGCGAACGATCCGGTGTTCGGGCCGTGGCCGGAATTGATGAAGTGCAATGAATCAACTTACGGCCCAGACGCGACGGCGGTGCTTGAACGTTGGAAAGAAAAACTCAATCCGCTCGTGCGCGATGCCCTGGCGACGGCGAAGTTGACCAGCAAAGCGGCCACGGCACGGGTATACGGAAATCTTCTTAAGACCGTACATGAACAAACCAAAGGCAAACAACCAGCCAAGGAACAACTGGCTCTCATCGATGTCGTCGCTAGCAAGCAAAGCCCCGGCTTTTTTCCGAAAGCGCACACCTGGATGTACCTGTCGCGATCGGAGAAAGACATGTACGGCGGCATGCGCACGCAGTTCGACAAGATCGCCTTGAAAATGAAGGAAGCGCCGCCGCGCGCCATGGTGCTGCTCGACGCGGACGATCTCGTTGAACCACGCATCTTCGTGCGCGGGAGTGCGGCGTCGCCGGGAGCGACCGTGCCGCGGCATTTCTTGCGCGTGCTTGCCGGCGAATCGCGCCAGCCGTTTGCCAACGGCAGCGGCCGGCTCGATCTGGCGAAGGCGATCGCGTCGAAGGACAATCCGCTGACGGCGCGCGTGCTGGTCAATCGCGTCTGGATGCATCATTTCGGCGAGCCGCTCGTGGCGACGCCGAGCGACTTCGGCGTTCGCTCCACGATGCCGTCGCATCCGGAGCTGCTCGATTGGCTCGCATGGACCTTCATGGAAGACGGTTGGTCATTGAAAAAGCTACATCGGCGCATCGTCCTGTCATCGACGTATCTGCAAGCGAGTTTCGATCGACCTGAATCTCGCAAGATCGATCCGGAGAATCGCCTCTATTGGCGAGCCAATCGCCGCCGCCTCGATTTGGAGGCCATGCGCGACTCCTACCTTCTCATCGCAGGCCGGCTCGATCGCGCGCAGCATGGCCGGCCGGTCGATATTGTCAATGATCCGAAAAACGCGCGGCGAACCGTCTATGGCCTGGTCGATCGCCAAAGTTTGCCGGGTTTGTTTCGCGTTTTCGATTTCGCGGTCCCGGATCAATCGGTCGAACGCCGGCCCATGACGACCGTGCCGCAACAAGCATTGTTCGGCCTGAACTCGCCGTTCATGCTCGAGCAATCGAAATCCCTCGCCGACCGCACGGACAAACTCGAAACCGAAGCACGCGTGCGCCAGCTGTATCGCCATGTCTTGGCGCGCGAGCCGAACGCCGTCGAATTGCAAGCTGCGTTGCGATTTGTCAATCCAGTGTTCCGCGCGGAACATGCCCAAATGAACATTTGGCAGCAATATGCGCAGGTGTTGATGCTGACGAACGAGGCGATATTCGTAGATTGAACGATCCATTCGCCCATGACAGGGTGGGGACGTGTAGGGGTGTGCAAAAGTCGCAGGCGCAATGCAACCCATTTGGGATCAGAAAAACTGAGAACCAGCGAGGAATGATGATAATGTCAACCGCCACCGCCAATAGCGCCGCAGGCATCACCTGGGACCTGCGCGATCTCTACCAAGGCATTGACGATCCCACCATCGATAAGAACCTGAAGCAAGCGCTCAAACGCGCCAGAGCATTCGAGAAGAAATACCGAGGCAAGATCCAGTCGCTCAAGGAACCGCGCGCGAAGGCGTTCGCCAAGGCCGTCGGCGAACTCGAATCCTTGTACGAGCAAATGGACAAGCCGCTCATCTACGCGATGCTCGTCCATTCGGCCAAGTCCGACGATCCGAAGTTCGGCGCCCTTCTGTCGCGGACGCAGGAAGCGCGCACCGAGATCAACAAGCATTTGATCTTCTTCGATCTCGAATGGGTCAAGGTCGCCAAGGCCGACGCCAAGAAGCTCGTCAAGAAATCGAGCCTCAAGAAGTATCGCCATTGGCTGGAGCAAAAGCGCGTCTGGAAGCCGTACTATCTGAGCGAACCGGAGGAGAAGATCCTCGACACGAAATCGATGACCGGCAAAAGCGCGTTCGGCCGGCTGTTCGAGGAAACCACCGCGACGCTGAAGTGCCCATACTCGCACAACGGCACGACGGCGGAAATGAGCGTGCAAGAGATTCTCGCCAAGCTCTACGACGTCGACCGCTCCGTGCGAAAGGCGGCTGCGGAAGGACTGTCGGCCGGTTTAAAAGGTCAAGCACGGCTCTTGACGTTCATCTTTAATAACGTGGTCCTCGATCACAAGACCGATTGCGAACTACGAAAATATCCCGATGTGATGGCCTCGCGCAACCTGGCGAACGAAATCGACGCCAGGGTCGTCGAGGCGCTCATGACCGCGACGGAGAAGCACTATCCGCTCGTGCAGCGTTATTATCGCTTGAAAGCGACGTTGCTCAATATCGATCAGCTCCATGATTACGATCGCTACGCCCCGCTGTCGGGCGAGTTGCCCAAATGCGATTGGCGGACGGCGCAATCGATCGTTCAGGAAAGCTATGATGCGTTCAGCCCCGACGCGGGCGGCATCATCAAGTCGTTCTTCGAGAAAAACTGGATCGACGCCGAGCTGCGTCCCGGCAAACGCGGCGGAGCTTTCTCGTCGAGTGCCGTGCCGAGCGCGCATCCCTATATCTTGATGAACTTCACGGAGCGCTTGCGCGACGTGATGACGCTCGCTCACGAGCTGGGCCACGGCGTTCATCAATATCTCTCGCGCAGCCAGGGCTATCTGCAATGCGACACGCCGCTGACGACCGCGGAGATGGCGAGCGTCTTCGGCGAGATGCTGACGTTTCGCCGCTTGCAGGAGCGTTACCCCGAACAACGTCTGGCGATGTTGTGCGGGAAGATCGAGGACGCGTTTGCGACGGTGTTTCGCCAGGTGGTGCTGACGCGCTTCGAGCAAAGCCTGCACGCCGCCCGCGCGAAGAACGGCGAGCTGAGCGCCGATTCGATCGACGCCTTGTGGATGAAGGCGAACCAGGCGATGATGGGCGACGTCGTCACGTTCACGCCGGGTTACGCGAGCTGGTGGTCGTACATCGGGCATTTCATACGCAGTCCGTTTTATTGCTATGCGTATTCGTTTGGTGAACTACTTGTGTTGGCGCTTTATCAGAAGTACAAACAGGATGGCGATGCGTTTGTGCCGAAGTACCTGGAACTTTTGTCATCCGGCGGCAGCGACGCGCCGCACATTTTGCTCGCGAAGCTTGACGTGGATGTGACGGATCCGAACTTCTGGGAACTGGGGTTAACGCTGCTCGGCGAGATGGTGACGGATGCGGAGACGTTGGCAGCGCAATGATGAGGGCTTCGGCCATTTAACAAAATGGCAGAAGCCTCCGTGACGCAAGTTGTTATTGTGAAACGAATTAAGGAGCGGCGGGCCCCCCATTTGTCAGTTTGTGTCACGCACTGCGTCGGCAAGCGACCAGTCGCCATGCTATTGGTAGGTCATTGCAAATTGGTCCAACCGACCTTGAAAAAACGCCCATCGGGAAGAAAACATGCCACGCATTCGCACCTTCATCGGCATCGACGTCGGCGACGACATTCGCGATCGCCTTGTGTCGCTGCAAAAAAATCTCGCACTGGTCGAGCCCGAAGTGAAATGGGTGGAGCCGGAAAACCTGCATTTGACGCTCTTTTTTCTCGGCGAAGTCGATCAGCGTGAGTCGATCGACATTTGCCGGGCGGCGCAAAAAGCGATTCAAGAGATGCCGGCGTTTGTCATGAGCGTTGAGGCGACGGGGTGTTTTCCGAACATTCGCCGGCCGCGGACGTTGTGGGTCGGCGTCGGCAAAGGCGCGGACGAGGTGTGCGCGGTGCATGACGCCATCGAGAAGCCGCTGCTGGAGTTGGGCAACTATCGCCGCGAGACGAGAGCGTACACGCCGCATATTACACTCGGCCGCGTCAAGAGCGATCGGACCGGCGACGAGCTGGCGAAGGCGTTGCAAAAGCATCAGACGTGGAGCGCCGGCGAGGCGACGGTGAGCCAAGTGTGCGTCATGAGCAGCGTCTTGAAGACGGATGGGCCGACGTATGCCGTGCTGGGGCGGGCGAAGTTGAAAGCCTGATCGTCAAACGATTGCGCGAGCATCGTTCATTTCGCGCTCGCCCGCTCGATACCGACTTCCTTTTCTTCGTCCAAGGAAAGCGGTTTTGCCAGCGCAACGGCCAGGTTATCGCCGGCCCGCAACCGATAGGCTTGATTGTCTACGACGAAGAACATTTCCCGTGCATCGATCCGAATCACGTGCGCCGATAACACGATTTTTTGAGGATCTTTGAAGTCCGTGATCTGGAAGTCGGTGAAACCGGGCGAGACGCGCAGCGACAACGTGCGGTCGTGGCCCAAATCGCGCAGCATCGCTTCGTGGCCGGTTTTCGATTTTGAAATCGCGACAAGGCGGACGTACTTCAGCTCGGCCGCCTTGGTATTGTTTTCAATCGGCTTCAATTCCGGCATCGGATCGGCCTTGGGCCGCGGGTTTTCTTTCGCGGTGATGGCGAGAATTCGCTGCAGGTTTTCGACGGTGTCCCGCAGGATGATCCGCTTCGATTCGGGCAGCACGACGACGTCGCCTAATCGGCCCATCAACTTGCGGATCTCGGGTACGTCGGCTTTACCAATGCGTTCGAGCGGCAACGCGATGCTCACGAGCTCGGTTCGGCCGCGCGATTTCAGCTCGGTCAATTCGATATGCGGCGCCAGCCCCGGGTCGATTATTTCATCGGCAGCCACGATCGTGATGCTCGCTTTTCGACGAACCAACAAATAACCCTGCATGGATAGCGAGTCGTTCATCAAGTCGATCACCTCGGGCAACGTGTAGGTCTTCGGCGTCTTGCCTTTGGTCGGCGAGATGAAGGTGAAAGTGCCCGGCGGCGGCGGATTTTTCGAGGCGACCGGCAAGCCCGATTGATCGCTGAGCCATTCCAGAACCTGCTTCCAGCCGAGGCCGCGCATTTCGAAGGCGAAACGCTGTTCCTCGCGTGGCTTTTGTTCGCCGGCGTGAGCGACGCCCGCCATGATGGTGAATGCCAGGAACGTGGTCAGCAAGTTGATTCGTCGCATGGTAGCACTCCGGTTAGCGCAGGATTTCGACTTCATTCAACGCCCGTCCCAAAACGATTAATCGATTCGGCTGATCCGCGGCGATGAGCACGGCGCCGATGTCCGGATGAGCTTCGCAGTACGCTCGCGCCCTGTCAGCGCCGAGGATGAAAAACGCGGTCGCGAGGGCGTCGGCTTCCGCGGCGGTCGGCGCGGTCACGGTCGCGCTGAGCATGCCGTCGGCGGGCCACGCGGTGCGCGGGTCGAGCAGATGGCCGAGCTTTTTGCCTTCGTGGATGAAGTGCTGGTGCGTGGCGGCCGAAGTCGCCATGCCGCGATTCGTGAGGTGCAAGAAAGCGCGGCGACATTGCGGGCGTTCGGGATCGGTCAGGCCGACGGGCCAAACTCCGCCGGCGGGGATAGGGGAGGACGACATCGCCAAGATGCTGCTGTTGCCGCCGTGCAACAGGCCAATTCGAATCTTCGCGACGTTGGCGGCACAATCGAGCGCAAAACCTTTCCCGATCGAGCCCAGATTGATTTCGAGGCCTGGCCGAGCGAAAAACACGGTCTGCCGGTCGTCGTCGAGATGAACGTGTTGCATGCCAATGCGTTCGCGCACCGCATCGCGCTCTCGCGTGGTCGGCACGCGGCCGGCGCGCCGGTAAAAGCCCCAGGTCTTGATCAACGCGCCGACGGCGATGTCGAAGGCGCCTTCGGTATCGACGTGGATTTTTTTGGCGAGCGTCAACAGATCGAAGAGATTGCGTTCCACGCGCACCGGTTGATGGGCGGCCCGCGCGTTGAGCAAGCTGACTTCGCTGGTGTCGCGGAACACCGTCAGTTGCGACTCGAGCCGATCGATTTCGTCGAGCGCGATCTCCGCGCATTCGTAAGCCGACGGCGCGTCGAACGGCAGGATGACCTCGAACGTCGTCGCCATCGCCCGG
>DAIOGM010000107.1:0-1513 GCA_036745215.1 Gemmataceae bacterium | reverse complement strand
GCGCGCGAAACGGAGCATGGCCGGGGCGCTCGACGGCGTTTCCGGCGCAGTCAATTCATCGGCGATTCCCAGCACCGGGGCGGCGATGTTCGCCAGGCGGCGCGGATGCAAAAACTCGCGGCGGTTCATGCTTTTACTCTAACGGATTCCGACGAAGTTGTACAACAACGGAAGGTACCGTTTCGATTTGAAGTCCGATGTTACCCTGCGGTCGATTAACCAAGAATGAGAAACGACGAATTGCCGATCGTGGAACTGACGCACCTCGACGACCTGTGGTTTCAGGTCGCCGGCACGACGTGCAATCTCGCTTGCACGCATTGCTTCATCAGTTGCAGTCCGCACAATCACCACTTCGGCTTCCTCGACCTCGCGACCGTCGAGCGCTATTTGCATGAGTCGGTCGCGCTCGGCGTCAAAGAATATTACTTCACCGGCGGCGAGCCGTTTCTCAATCGCGACATGGTGGCGATCCTGGTTAAAACGCTTCAATACGGCCCCGCCACGGTGTTGACGAACGGGACCGTGCTCAAGACCGAATGGCTCGAACGATTGCGCGACGCGGAAAACGCGTCGCTCTATAGTCTCGAATTCCGCGTCTCGATCGACGGCTACACCGCCGCCGACAATGATCCCGTGCGCGGCGCCGGCACGTTCGAACGCATCTTGTGCGGCGTGCGCCTGCTGCTCGACTACGGTTTTCTCCCGATTCTCACCGTGACGCGAACGCGCGATGAGCAAGACGACGCCGAACTTTTCGACGGATTCGTCAAGCACTTGAAGAGTGTCGGCTACGATCGGCCACGCATCAAGGTGTTGCCGACGCTGCGAATTGGCGCGGAAGTCGAACGCCAACGCGGTTATCATCTTGAGGAACACGTCTCCAAAGAGATGATGGTCGAATACGACGCCAATCAGCTCGTGTGCAGCCACGCTCGCATGGTGACCGATCGCGGCGTCTACGTGTGCCCGATTTTGATCGAGACGCCGGAGGCCCGCCTCGGCGCGACGTTGGCGGAGGCACAACAGCCGTTCGCGATCACGCACCACGCGTGTCATACGTGCTATCAATATGGATCGCTTTGCTCGAACGCGTCGAGTTCCGTCCGAGCCTGAAGCGTAAGCGAAGTTTTGGAGTCATCATGAATCGGCGAATTCTCTCCATCGCTCTTTGTGTTTCACTGATCGCGTTCGCCGCTTGGCTGGGCCGCGCAGGGCAGGAGAAAACGTCTTCGGTCTGGACCGAAGTCGCGCCCGGTGTACTTCGGTCGCCGGGTCCGGTCGCGGGTTATGCGCTTATCTCCGGCGACAAGGCGCTCTTGATCGACGCGCCCACGACCATCGATGGTCTCGCGAAGCACGGCGTTCGCAGTGTCGATCGCGTCCTGTTGACGCACTATCATCGCACTGTATGCGTCGCTTTGAACACGTTGCCGAAGATCGCCAAAATCCAGGCGCCGAAGAAAGCAGAGGAATGGCTCAGCGTCAAAGGCGTCGAGAAATACTGGCGCGA
>DAIOGM010000106.1:9312-18330 GCA_036745215.1 Gemmataceae bacterium | reverse complement strand
GCCGCCCTGGACCATCGGCGTTCGGCCAAACTCGCCGCCCCAGATCACGAGCGTTTCATCGAGCATGCCGCGATGCTTCAGGTCGCGGATGAGAGCCGTGATGGCGCGGTCCATGGTGCGGCACTTGATGCGCAGGCCGTTGGTGATTTCCTGATCGGCGCCGGTGCCGTGGAAATCCCAGCCCCAGTCGTGGAGCTGCACGAAGCGGACGCCGCGCTCGACGAGGCGCCGCGCGAGCAGGCAATTGTTCGCGAAGCTGGCGGCGCCGGGCTGGGCGCCGTAGTCGTCAATGACACGCTGCGATTCGCGTGTGATGTCCATCACCTCCGGGACCGCGGTTTGCATGCGAAACGCGAGTTCATATTGCGCGATTCGCGTGCGCGTCTCCGGGCTGCCAAGCTCATTTGCTTGCAATTCATTGAGATCGCGCAAAGCATCGAGGCTCAGGCGGCGCATGCCCTGGTCCATGCCGGCGGGGTTCGACACGTACAGCACCGGATCGCCCTGGCCGCGGCATTGCACGCCCTGGTAGATCGACGGCAGGAAGCCGTTGTTCCAGCAACTGTTGCCCGCGCTCGGGAACGTGCCGCTTGACACCAGTGCGATGTAGCCGGGCAAATCGCGGCTCTCGGAGCCGAGGCCGTACGTCACCCACGAGCCCATGCCAGGCCGGCCGAACTGCGGCGAGCCGGTGAAGAGCAACAGCTCCGCGGGGGCGTGATTGAATTGCTCCGTGTGCATCGACTTGATGAAGCAGAGTTCATCGGCGACGCTCGGCAAATGCGTGACTGCGGTGGACATCCACGCGCCGGATTGACCGTATTGGGCGAATCGCTGCGGCGTGCCCAGGAGGCGCGGCACGCCGGAAGTGAACGCGAAACGCCGGCCTTGCAGGAACGATTCGGGGCAGGGTTCGCCGTTGCGGCGCAAAAGCGTCGGCTTGTAATCAAAGATATCGAGGTGCGGCGGCGAACCGGCCATGTGCAAATAGATGACGTTCTTCGCCTTGCCCGCGAAGTGCGGCCGACGCGGCTCGAGCGGATTGGCCGGCACTTGCGCCTTGGACTCGGCGTCCAGGAGCGCGCCCAGGGCGATGGCGCCGACGCCGACCTGGGCATTGCGCAGGAAATGGCGGCGCGTGAGGTGGAGTTTGTTTTTCAGAACAGTGTTCATACCATCGCTCCCGTTTTCTCAATGGCCGGCAAGGACTTTTGGTGCTTTGTTTTTAGACGTCAATTTCCATGTGTGAGGTCGATACTTACTCGGTATCAAGTACCACCGGTCGCCGTTAATGCATTCTTCCACAAACGGCACGTCGTGCGCCGTCATGTAATTTCGATAGATCTCGGTTGAATCGGGAGGACATGTCAATATTTGCCATGACGGAAAGATTTGCGACCGTATCGTGCAGATAAGTTCGTTTTCCACGAGATCGATGTCTGTCGCCGAATAGTCCAAAACACCGTCTTCGTCCGCGCGATGTTCGACGCGACGCTTTTTGAGGAGGCGAATAAGCTTCTCATTCAAATCAAGGTTGGAAAATCGGATTGAACGCGACGTTTTCATCATGGCACGCTCAGTTTGGTTTCTGCCTGCAACGCGTGTGAACCACAGTTGCAGCTATGTGGCTGTCCGCCAGGTGTATGACATCCTGCGGCCTGACACGCGCCTTCGGAAGCGCGTTTGGCAATTTCGATATCGGCTCCAAAGCCAGCGAACGGTTTATCACATTGGACAGGGCAATTGCCCCGTGGTTTGGTTGTGCATTTCCACCGTCCGCCAGCTTTTTTCGGTTTGGCCACGCCTCACCTCTTGGCAAACATCTCATCCAGATTCAACAACACATTCCCGACAACGGTCCAAGCCGCCATCTCCGCTGCGTCAGCTCCCTTGGGCAACGGGCCGATCGGTTCGGTTGCCATTTGCTGAGCCGCTTTCGGATTCTTCGCGTACTCTTGATGCGCCTGAGTGTAAAGCTCGACGAGCCGTTTCATTTCCACGTCGCGCGGCGGCCGTGCCAGGCAAAGCCGGAAACCGAATTGCAATTTCGATTCGAGCGTCGCGCCGCCGTCCTTCATCATGCGCCTGCCAAGCGCTTGTGCGGCTTCCACATAAACGGGATCGTTGAGCGTCACCAGCGCTTGCAGCGGCGTATTCGTGCGCGGCCGGGTAATCGTGCAAACGGTGCGGTTCGGTGCGTCGAAGGTGGACATCGACGGATACGGCGTCGTGCGGCGCCACTGCGTGTAAAGGGCGCGGCGATATTTATCGTCGCCGCCGGAGGTTTCCCAGTCGGTCGTGCCGCCGAACGCCGAGGTCAGGCCGAGCTTTGGGCGTGGCGGCCGCACCGGCGGTCCGTGCATCTTGCCACTCAGCAAGCCAGCGACGTAGAGCGATTGATCGCGAATCACTTCTGCCGACGAACGATAACGCGGGCCGCGCGCTAGAAAACGATTCTCCGGATCGCGTTCGATCAATCCGGGCGTCACGGTCGAAACCTGACGATACGTCGCCGACGTAACCATGACCTTGACTAGTTTTCGCACATCCCATTTCATGTCGCTCGAAAACTCAACCGCCAACCAGTCAAGCAACTCCGGATGCGTCGGATATTTGCCGCGCACGCCGTAATCGTCGGGCGACTCCATCAGCGGCATGCCGAAAATTTGCTCCCAATAACGATTGACGGCAACGCGCGCCGTCAGCGGATTCTGCGGCGACACGAGCCAGTTCGCCAGGCTCAGGCGATTGGGCGGCTGATCCTTCGGTAATTGGTGCAGCAACTTTGGCACGCCGGGTTTGACTTCCTTGCCGGGATCGAGGAAGTTGCCGCGAATGTGGATCTTGGTGACGCGTTCCTTGCCCTTGGCAAGCTCCTTCATGATCGGCGTCGGCACGCCCTTGACCGCGTCGTACTGCTTCTTCGACGTCGCCAGCTCGTCGGCGACTTTTTTGAACTCGGGCAACGTCGAACGAAAATACTTGATGACTTCTTTCTTCTGCGCGTCGTTGCGTTTCTTCGCGTCGATGGCGAGGATCTTCTTGATCGGCGCCGGCGCCTTGTCGGCCGCCTTTTTATCCTGCTCCCATTTCACCTGAGCCTCGTCCGCCATCGCATTCGATGCGAGCAATTCCTTGTCGAGCCGGGCGATGATGGCGTCCAGTTCGGTTTTCTTCTTTTGCTCTTCGGGCGTGATGATCACGAGGTTCGGGCTGTTGTCGCTCTTGTCGGCATCTTCGGTTTGATTGAAGATCGCGTACAGGCCGAAGTATTCTTCCTGACTGATCGCGTCGTACTTGTGATCGTGGCACTGGGCGCACGCGGCGGTGACGCCCATCCAGACCTGTAACGTGGTATTGACGCGATCGACGACCGCGGCGGCGCGAAACTCCTCGTCGCTGGTGCCGCCTTCGTCGTTGGTGAGCGTGTTGCGATGAAACGCCGTCGCCAGGATTTGCTCCGGCGTCGCGCTCGGCAACATGTCGCCCGCGATTTGTTCGACGGTAAAGCGATCGAAGGGCGTGTTCTTGTTGATCGAGTCGATCACCCAGTCGCGATACTTCCAGATCGTGCGGCCCGCGTCCGTCGCGAAGCCGTTGGAGTCGGCGTAACGGGCCAGGTCGAGCCAAACGTGGGCCCAGCGCTCGCCGTAGGCGGGCGTGTCAAGCAGCCGATCGACGTACTTTTCGTAGGCGTCGACGCTCTTGTCGTTGACGAAGCGATCCACCATGTCGATGGTCGGCGGCAGGCCGGTCAGGTCGATTGCGAGGCGGCGTGCGAGCGTGTAGCGATCGGCTTCCAGCGAGGGCTTCAGGCCTTCTTTCGCCATGCGGGCCAAGAGAAATTGGTCGATGGGATTGCGGCCCCATTCGTTGCCTTTTACGATCGGCGTCGTCGGCCGCTTCGGCGCGACGAACGCCCAGTGCCGCTGGTACTCGGCGCCTTCTTCGATCCAGCGTTTCAAGAGCGCCTTCTCGGAGTCCTTGAGCGTCTTCATCGCGCTCTTGGGCGGCATGCGTTCGTTGTCGTCGTCGGTGAAGATGCGTGCGATTAACTCGCTCTCTTTGACCTTGCCGGGCACGACGGCGTGATTGCCGCTTTTCAATTTCTTGGTCGCGGTTTCAAGCAAATCGAGACGCAGGCCCGCTTTCTGCAACTTCGCGTCGGGTCCGTGGCAAATGAAACAATGCGTTGAAAGGATAGGCAAAATGTCGCGCGCGTATTGAACTTTGCTCGTTTGGGCGTGCGCCGGCGCGGCAATCAACAACGCGATCGCGAACAAAATCATCCATCGTTTCATGGCGAGTCCTGCGAAAAGAAGCGAAGCGGGTGGGAGGCGGTTAGCGTTCATCTTACGCAAACCGACGAGGCGACGCAAACGATTTTTCGAGGTGCATTGGCTCACGCAAAGGCGCAAAGACGCAAAGACACGAGAGTTGAACCAAATGGGTGTCCGAATTCCTTTTTGCGCCTTTGCGACTTTGCGTGAGATTGATTGTCGTCAGGTAAACATCTTGGCCAATCCGATGAGCATGCGTTTGAAAAAGCCCGGCCGCATTTCCGGCTTCTCGGCACGCAACTTATCGGTATACGTCTGCAGGTCTTCGCCGGTCTCGACCCACACGCACTCGCTCAGGGGAACGTGGATGCCGCAGCCGGTGCAGAACGTGCGATCCGCGGAATACAAATACGGATTGATCAGGTAGCTGCGAATGATTTCCTCCGGCATGCCCGTGTGCTCGCCGCAGCGATTGTGGCGATAGACTTTCGGCACGCCGTCGAGCGAGCCCTCGTCGCGCAGATCGGGCGGCAGCGTGACGTATTCGCCCTGCTGACCGTCGGGGCGCAGTTTCATGTGCTCTGCTTCATGGGCCGAATACGCGGCTTCTTCGATGTATTCATGGCAAAAGGGACAGCGAATCGTGCTCATGTGCCAACTCCGCCACTTTGCGACTGGGAATCGATCGGGAGGGCGAGGCTCCTGCCGAGCCGTGCGTGTGCAAAAACATTGAGTTTATCCGGGTTCTGGCTCGGCGGGAGCCTCGCCCTCCCGATACGAACCGGCCTTGCAACAATTTGTTAAGGCAGGCCGGCTCGCAGGCGGAGCTGGCTGATCAATTTCTTCGGATCGGGCACGGTGCGCAAGAACGTCGAACGCAACCGAATCGTGCGGCCGTCGTGGCCGTGGATGGTCACGTCCCATTCCGTTTTCGTCAATAAACCAGTCGGGCTCGCGGCGTCCGAACTGCGTTTGCGGACGGAGGCGACGCCGAGATAGGTGTCGTCGGTGCGGTTGACTTCGACGTCCGCGATCTCGTCCCAGAATAATTCGGTGGTCGTGCCGAACTCGACGTAGCGCACGCCGCGCTTGCGCAGTTCCAGGCGGCGGCCGAGATTGAATACGTTCATGCCCAACAGCACGACCGCTAGAAGCATGACGCCGGCGCCGACGGCGAGGAACACCAGCACGTGCGTCTCGCGCGTCAGTCCGTAGATGATGATGCCGAGCCCGATGAGGATGAGGACGCCGGCGACCAAGAGCAGGCCGGCCAGGCTGACCTGATATTGCTGGAGCAGTTTGCCGAGTGGATCGGTGGCGGAGTCGGCTTCCGTGTCGGTGTCCCGATGGCGGCGCTTTTTGGCCATTCGCGGGTTCCGGAAAGTAGCATTGAATTTGCGAGCCACGGGGTTTATCCCCGTGGAATGGGGCCCTTACCACGGGGATAAACCCCGTGGCTCGCCAGACGGGTTATTGCAATTGAAACGGCCAGCGCAAGTTCTGCGCCCGCAGCTTCGGCGAGTTCTTGTCGTGATCGAACGGCACCTTCGGCGTGTTGCCGGCGACGTCTTCCAGCACATCCTCGGCGTCGAGGCGATACGTGCGGGCTTGCCAGGCTTTCGTCGGCGTGAATTGCCAGGTCTTCTCTTCGGGGCCGATCGTGATGGCGCCGTCAATCGGCTGGCCCTTGTCATCGGTCACGGAAAGGAAGCGATCCAGGCTGCGATGATCGATGCTCTTCGGAAACGTCACCGTCACCGGATCGCGGCCAACCGCTTTCGGGTACGCGATCTTCCACTGGCTCACGTCGATGCGGACGCGATCTTCCGGCGTCGTCTTGAATTTCTTGATGTAGTCCTTGCCGATCTTGTTGCCTTCCGGATCGGAGAGTTCGCCCTTGACGACGAGCGAGTAATTGCGTTTCTCGAACAGCACCGGGCCGAGGAGTTGACGCAGTTCGACGCCCCACTTGATGCGGCCGGGGTGGATGTAGATGATCAGGCAGTTGTTGTCGGCGTCCCAGATTTCATCGAGCAGCCAGGGGTCGGCGATGACGTTGCCCTTATCATCGACGAGTTGAATGAGCTTGAACAACTCCATGCCGCCGCGGATCGGGCGGTCGAAGTAGATGTAGAACTTGAGGTGATTGGCGGGCAAGACGTCCGTCGTCGGATAAACCTTGAGCACCTTGAGCGGCGGCTTGGCTGCGGGCAGCGGCATGACGTAATTGATCGTCACGGGCTTGCCGTCTCGCTGCAGCGTGGCGCGATACGTTTGGCCGCCGATGAAAGCGAAGCGCGGCGAGAAGCTGAGGTCGTTGCCGTCGCGATCGTACTTGCCGAGCATGGCGGGGCCGGGCTTTTTCGTTTCGTCGTCGAGGAGGTTCACGGTCAAAACGGATTCGCCCTGCGTTTGCGTCAACTTGCCGGCGGGGAGCTTCGCGGCTTGATCGGCGAGCAGTTGCGCGACGACGCGGGCGCCGTTGTCCTTCGAAAGCTGGAAGCGCACGGAGTCGGCGGGTTGAGCGATCAATGCGGTGGTTAACAATAGAAACGCGTTCATGATGGGATCCATAAACGTCGTTCCGCCGCTTGCGGCTTCGCGCTCGCATGGCGCGACGCGAGCGCGAAACCGCAAGCGGCAAGAACGAAGTTCGTTTGTTACGGCAACGCGATCACATTCAGGTTCCGCGTCCCCTTCATGTCACGAATGACGACGGCGCGGGTGTTGTCGAGGCGGTCCATGTATTGGGTGCCGAAGTAATCCTTCGCGACCGCCGCCTTTTCAAACGCTTCCCCGGCTTTGCCGTTCTTGCCGAGGCGCCACGGGGCCTTCTCGTTGACGTTGGCGGTTTCCTTGAGCAGGTCGAACTCGACCTTGGCGACCCAGTAGACGCTGGGCATGTCGCCCAATGGCTTCGCTTTCGCGGGGTTGTTGCGGTTAACGTTGACGAGGATGTACTTCTTGCCGTCCTTTTCGTACGTGAACATGCTGCGCGGCGTGTTGCCGGTGCCGAGTTCGACGACGCTGATGCCCTTGACTTTGACTTCCGGGGAGGTGTCGTCGAGCGAGTACTTGACGATCGGCGTGCAGGTGAAGCTGCCGACGACGTTCGTCGTCTTGCCGTCTTCGTACGGCATCAGGGCCTGGATCGGGGCCTTGGTTTCCCAGCCGCCGTGGCCGACGTGATACGTCTCGGTCGCGAAGCTGGCGAACGGGTCCTTGACGCCCGGCGTGATGGTGAAGACGCGCGAATGGAACACATCGCCGGCCGAGGTCGCGACGACGATCTTGCCGCCGGCCCAGGTCAGGTCGGTGATCTTGGAGACGGCCTTCTTGTTGACTTCGAGCGGATACTTGTTGTACTTGACGTTCTCGAGCGAGAACTCATCGACCTTGCCGGCGCCGTCGATCGTCAGCACGGCGTATTGATTGGTCTTGAGCGACTTGACGGCGACGTACAGCTTCTTCGACATCGGGTTGACGGCGATGCGGCGAATTTCGATGTCCTTGGCCGTGATGCCGAGCTTGCCGCCGAGTTCGCCTTCGATGTTGGCGATTTCGGTCTTGGTCCAGGAGGTTTCCTTGGTGTCGCCGGTTTCGACGGTGACGACATCGGAGCCGCCGCCGATCAGGAGCAGCCCGTTGGGACCGAAGCGGATGGCTTCGATCGATTTCAGCTTGGGATTGCCCTGATCGGCCTGCGCGACGCTGACGGCGGTAACGAGGGCAAGACACGCAAACAAGATACGCTTCATCGTGGGTTTCCTCCGATTGGTGTAGGATTGGGTGGCGTTGGGGGACATCGTACCATCCCAGATATGGACGTCCAGCGCGAAGTGGGAAATTCATTTTTTTCTCACGGTACGATATAACGAATGCAGATTAATTCGCTTGCGGTTTCGCGCGAAGAATCCCACGCGTTCGCGGGACTCTGTGCGCGAAACCGCAAGCGATGACGAGGATGATCCGTGTTCTCCCGTTTCACCGCCACGGCTCGACGCGTCATGCAGCGTGCGTTCCGCGAAGCGAAACGCTGCCAGCACGATTTCGTCGGCACCGAACATCTCCTCTACGGCCTGTGCTACGATCCCGACGGGCCGGCGGTGAATCTATTGCGCACGCTTGGCGCCCGGCCAGAGTTGATGCTCGAAAAGGTCGAGCTTTCGCTACAGCGCCACGACGACGGCATGGCGATGGAGCAATTTCCCTTGAGCCCGGCCAGCAAACGCGTCTTCCGGGCGGCGGCGGACGAGGCGGCGGGCTTTCATCATCAAATGATCGGCCCGGAACATCTGCTCCTGGGTCTGTTGCGTGAACGCGATTGCGAAGCGGCGCAAATCCTCGACGGCCACGGCATCGCGCTGCAGCCGGTGCGCGACGCTGTCGCGCAGATCCCGCCGGACGCGTATCACGATGCGCAGGTCCGTTCGGCCGAACGGGTTCGTTCCGCGCCGAGCGACAACCCGACCGCCGATGAACTGGAACAATGGATTGCACCCCCCATCACGATTGAACACACCACGCCGGAAGCGCTCGTGGGCATGGGCCGGTTCGAATCTCCGATTGTCGCCGTCAACAACGTCGAAGCCCAACTCTGGCGCACCAAGTTCTTCCTCGGCGCTTTTGCCGGCTACGTCGTCGGGCACTGGGTGATGGGCTACTGGTATGTCGGCCTGGCGATGGCAATCAGCGGCATCATTCTCGCCGTCACCAATCGCGTCTACATCAGCATTCC
>DAIOGM010000106.1:0-9302 GCA_036745215.1 Gemmataceae bacterium | reverse complement strand
CATCTTGATCGGCACGTTTCTTTCGGATTTCTGGCGTTTCACGTTAACCCGTGACGACGGTCCGATCAGTCCGGAAGGGCATCCCGTCGAGCCATCGGGCATCGCGATTCCACCGGACGCGCGGCTGGTGGTTGGCTCAATCGTACTGGTCAATGCGCAGGATCGCTGGTGGCGCGCCCAGGTGCTCGGCTTCGATGGGCCGGACCATGTGCGCGTGCATTATCTGGGCTGGGACGCCAAGTGGGATGAAGCGGTGCCTCGGGGTGAATTACAACTGCCGGTTCATTGAAGCGGCGGAATATTGACAGTTGACAATTAGCAATTAGCAATTGCCAATTGAAAGACGCCCGTTTCCTTCAATTTGCAATTGCTAATTGCTAATTGTCAATTGTCAATGCATTTCAGAACGGACCGAATCAGCATTCTCTTCGGAATTGCATTTGCTCGTTCGTCGGCTATAGTTGGGGAAACAATGGTTGCCCCACGAGGCCCGCCGTGCCAAATGTACTCTGTTCCCGTTGCAATGTGAATGTCGATGTGCCGGACAGCTTGACGCAGGCGCATTGCGTGCGCTGCGGCCAGGCGCTGGTGCTGGAAACGAACATCATGGTGCAGGCGCCGACGCCGACGCTGCCGGATGAGCCGTTTTTCAAGCTGGATCTGAAAAACCTGCCGCTCGAATTGCCCGAAAAATACGCGGACTGGGACGAATTTCGCTCGACCTCACCCGCAGTGCAACGTGAATTGCTGCACATGGCGTCGCGGGCGTTGCCGGACTTGCGGAGCATCATGCCGCAGCCGGTTCCCGTGGATGCGCCCGAAGAGGTCGAGCGCTGGGGCCGGCCGCTTGGCACCATCGACGTTTCCCGCCAAACCGGACAACACTGGTTGATTCTCGGCTGGTTGATGGTTGGCCTGGGTCTGCTCATCGGCGCCGGCTCGGCCATTGCGATTGGGTCCACGCTTAATCCCCCGCCCGGACAGGCCGGACGCCGATTGAACAGCAACGCGACATCTTACTACGTGTTGCTCGGCCTGAGCGTCGTCAGCGTCGCCGGCGGCGGCTACCTGGCGTTCGTGCAATCGCGGCGTTTGCCGACCATTCTCTGGCTCTTTGAGGAAGGCATCTACGCGCAGCATCACACCGAATCCTCGGCGTTTCGCTGGGAGGAGATTCTCGACTTCGAGGTCCTCACGCGCCGCGGCAGCCCGGTGTACTGGCTTCGATTTACCAGAACGTTCACCGTTCGCATTTCCGTCGGCAGCTACTTCGAAACGATGCCGCTGATGGAGTATCTGGAAATCCGCCTGTGTTCATCGCAATTTCTCCATCGGCTCAAGGATATCTGGGAGTGCAAGCGCGAACGTTTTGGCGCATTGCTCCTTGACCGGGCCGGCATCGAGGGGCCGCGGTTTAGCGCGCCGTGGTCGGAGGTTCGCCGCGTGATCACCGATTCCAAGAAGGTGTTCGTCGATTGGAGTCAACGTACCGATTGGGTGCCGGTCCCGTATCAGGACGTGTCGTTTCCCTACCTCGTGATCGCGTTGTCTTCGGTGCTGATCGACGAATACAAGCGAATCCCGGCACGAGAAGCGTGATTTCACGCCCCGCCTCCGCTAAAATAGCTGCAACTCTCCCGCGTCGAGGCTACTCTCATGAAACTGATCATCGCCATCATTCAGCCGTCGAAAGTCGAAGCCGTCAAGGAAGCGCTCAACAAGGTCGCCGTGTTTCGCTTGACGATGATCGATTGCCGCGGCTTCGGCCGGCAGAAGGGGCATACGGAAGTTTACCGAGGGCACGAGCTGACGGTGAACCTGCTCAACAAGGTGCAGCTCCAGGTGGCCGTCAACGAGGATTTCGTCGAGGCAACCGTCAACGCGATCATGGAGGCGGGCCGCACGGGGCCGGAGGGACGCATCGGCGACGGCAAGATCTTCGTATTGCCGCTCGAGGATTGCATTCGCATCCGCACCGGCGAACGCGGACCGGAGGCGATTTGATTGTCTTCGTTTAGCGCTCGCGTTGAAACGCCGGACGCCCGACGCGCCAGGGCGCGCGCTCCTAACCTTCAGGTATGCAATGCCTATGTTGGAGTTCCGCCTTTAGGCGGGTTTTAGTAAAACGCCGCCTAAAGGCGGAACTCCAACGCGCTTTTCATTCCTGAAGGTCAGTAAACCAGGAAAAACGGGGTCGAAAATGCCATCCGAAAACGGCCTGCTCCTCTGCGACGACCTCGTCTTCACGAGCCGTATCGTCGGCACGGCAATGGCACTCGGCTTGACGATCCACGCCGCGAAATCGGCCGTCGAACTGGAGGGATTTTTGCGGAAAGCGGCGCCGCGTTGTGTTATCCTGGATTTGAATACGCCGGGCTTGAATATCGATGAAACAGTTAAGGCGATCGCCGCCCTTTTGCCCAAGCCGTTCGTCGTTGGCTATGGCTCCCACGTCGATGTCGCAACCCTCAAGGCGGCGCGTGAAGCCGGCTGCGATATCGTGTGGCCACGAAGCAAGTTCGTCGATGAGCTGGCGAGCAGCCTGCCGACGTGGTTCGCCAACGCCGAGGTGAAATCGTGACACGCCTCTTCGCCTTCGCATGCTTGTTGATTGCGTTCGAAGCCGCGCACGCCGTTCCCGCGCGGCCGTTGTATGTGCCGGAAGAACGGCCCAAGCTGCCGCCGCGATTCGAATTCGGCGGCTCCTATTGGTTTGGCAAATGTTACGAGACCGATTTCTGGGTCGTCTTCGAAAAGAACGGCGTCCTTAGCTATGGCTATTCGGGCAACACCTTCAAAAACGGCACCTGGAAGCTCGAAGGCACGAACCTCTACTTCGAGATGAACAACCGTTACCTCGAATTTCGCGGCACGATGCAGGGCGACTTGATTCAGGGCGAATCGTGGAACGTCGCCGGCGGCCGCTGGGACACGCGTTTTGCACGAATGGAGAAGAAGTGACCAATGGCCTGCGATGGCCTCGCCCCCAAACTCGAAATTCGAAGCACGAAATCCGAAACAAATTCGAAGCACGAAATGGAAAAAAACAAAACAAAACGATGCAGGACTTCGATTTTTGAGTTTTGGTATTCGAATTTGTTTCGGTTTTCGGATTTCGAATTTCGGATTTTGCGGCAAGGCTGCCTGCGAGCGCTGTGGACGGCAACGGCCGCGTGGTCGCTTTGCGCCGCGCTCGCGTTCGCGGTGCCGGCGCGGCCGTTGTATTTTCCCGAGGCGTCACCGAAGCCCGCAACATGGCCGAATCTTGGCGGCACCACCTGGGTCGGCATGCTGTTCGTTCCCGGCTCCAAAGTTACCTTCAATGCGGACGGCACTCTCGTTTACGGCGAATCTGGCAGCGTCAGCCGGGGAACGTGGAAGTTGCAAGGCAATCACCTTTACTTCGAGATCAATCAATACAGCGAATTCGCGACCGTAATCAACGGCAACATCATCGAAGGAAAGGGCCAAAACAAAGCCGGCCAGCAATGTACGCCGAAGCTTTACCGTGAAGGTACTGGCGTGCCGCCGATGATGCCGGCCGATGTCAACGGCAAACTCAGAGGAATGAAACTACGGCCATGATGCGCGTGCTCGGATGGACGTTGTTCTTATTCATGACCGCTCTGGGCGTCGCGCACGGCGTGCCCGCGCGGCCGCTTTACGTGCCCGAGCCGACGCCGAAGGCCCCTGTGTTCAAGTCGCTCGACTTGCGCGGCACCACCTGGAGCGGAAAGGACGCCGTCCCGAATTATGTCATCGTGTTCATGCCCGATGGAACCCTGCAATATGGCATCGGCAAGGTGACGGTCAAAACCGGCAAGGCAAGCTGGAAACTCGAAGGGGACCACCTGTATTTTGAGATGAACAATCAATATCGTGAATTCAAAGGCAAAGTGGTCGGCGACCTGATCGTCGGCGATTCCTGGAACAAGGCCGGCAAAACGTGGAAGACGGAGCTGCGCCGCGACTCCAGCCTGAAATAGATTGGCAATCGGCATGAAACGCATCGGTGGGATCGTGATGGTTTGGGCAGTGATTGCGGCGGGTTTCGCGATCGGCAACCCCGCGCGGCCGCTCTACGTCCCGGAACCCAAGCAAAAGCCGCCGATGCCGGTGCAGGTTGACGTGCGCGGAACCGAATGGCTGGGTAAGTACACGGTCGCGGATCGATACTATACCTTCGAGGCCGATGGCACCGTCAGTTATCGCGCGTCGCCGGCCACCAAGGTGCCCTTCCAAAATCGCGGCAACTGGAGACTGGACGGCAAGAACTTCTCGTTCGAGCACAACGTCGGCGCCAAGGCGATCATCCATTTTCAAGGCACGATCGTAGACAAGACCACCATCGTTGGCGAGCAAACCATTCTGACGACCGGCAAAAAAACAGACGTCACCATGAAGCGGAAATCGCCGTAGAACGCATTCCCCTCGTCATCTCGCACGTTGATATTACAATAAGCCGATCATCCCTCATCAGCCGCTCGCCGCGCGACTCGTGCGCCGCCAGCGACGTTCAAGGAGCATTCCATGGCCACCGCGACCGCCACGGCAACGACCAAGAAAATGTACATCGACGGACAATGGTGCGCATCCGCGGATGGCAAAACCGTTGGCGTCATCAATCCGGCCAACGAAGAAGTGATCGTCGAAATGGCGTTCGGCAGCCGGGCCGACGCCAGGCGCGCCATCGACGCCGCGGCCAAGGCGATGCCCGCGTGGATGAAGTTGACGGCGTACGATCGCGCCAAGGTACTGAAGAAGACCGCCGACCTCATGCGCGAGCGCGCCGACGCCATCGCGAAAACGTTGACGATGGAGCAGGGCAAGCCGCTCGCCGAAGCGAAGGCGGAAATCCTGCACTCGGCCGACACCTTCGAATGGTTCGCGGAAGAAGGCAAACGCGCCTACGGTCAGTTGATCCCTAATTCCGTCCCCGGCAAGAAGCACGTGACGTTGAAACATCCCGTCGGCGTCGTCGGCGCCATCAGTCCCTGGAATTTCCCGATCACATTGCAATCGCGCAAGATCGCCCCCGCTCTCGCGGCCGGTTGCACCATCGTTTGCAAACCGGCGACGCAAACGCCGCTGTCGCTCGTGCAAGTTTTCGAATGCATGATCGACGCCGGCCTGCCGCCCGGAGTCGCCAATCTCGTCATGGGCCCGGCTCAAGAAATCGCGGATGAGTTCCTGGAAAACCCGATCGTCCGCAAGATCAGCTTCACCGGCTCGACCGAAGTCGGCAAGCAACTGATGAAGGGCGCCGCCGACCAGGTCAAGCGCATCAGCCTGGAACTGGGCGGGCACGCGCCGTTCATCGTCTTCCCCGACGCGGACCCGGAGATCGGCGCCAAGCTCGCCGTCACCGGCAAGTTCCGCAACAATGGCCAGGTGTGCATCGCGCCCAGCCGATTCTATGTACACAAGGACGTCGAGAAGAAGTTCACGGAAGCGACCGTCGAATTCGCCAAGCAGCTCAAGATGGGCAACGGCCTCGACGCCGGCATTGACATCGGCCCGATGTTCGAGAAGCGCGCGATGGACGGCACCGTCAGTTTGATCGAAGACGCCAAGAAGTGCGGCGCCAAGGTGCTCGCCGGCGGCAAACGTTCCGACAAGTTCCCCAAGGGCTACTTCTTTGAGCCGACCATTTTAGCGAACATGCCGCTGAACGCTCGCATCATGACGGAGGAGCCGTTCGCCCCCGTGATGCCGCTGCTCGACTTCACGAACCTCGACGACGTGATCAAGGCCGCCAACAACACGCGCTACGGCCTGGCTGCGTATTGCTTCACCAACGATCTCTCCATCGCCTGGAAGATGGCGGAAGGCCTGGAAGCCGGGATCATCGGCATCAACGATCCGGTCCCCGCGGCGCCGCAGTGCCCGTTCGGCGGCATGAAAGAGTCGGGCTATGGCCGCGAGCTGGGGCATGAGGGGTTGGAAGCGTATCTGGAGACGAAGTATGTGAGCTTCAAGTTGAGGGATTGAAAATGCAAGCCCCGGGATGAGCGCAGCGATTCCCGGGGGTCGACCCCGCAGAATCGCTGCGCTCATCTGCGGGCTTGAGGAGACCAATGAAAGACATCACCTACGCCGCCCCGAAAACCGTCGCCGACGCCGCCGCCCTGTTGAGCGACAAGGGCGACCGCGCCCGCATCCTCGCCGGCGGCACCGACATCATCGTGCAGGTGCGCGAAGGGCGGCGCGACATCGACGCACTCGTCGATATCAAGCACATCCCCGATGTCAATGAACTGAGCATCGATCCCGCCAAGGGCCTCGTCATCGGCGCCGCGGTGCCGTGCTGCGTCATTTACGAGAACGCCGCAATCGGCAAAGCATATCCGGGCCTGATCGACGCAGTCAGCTTGATCGGCGGCATCCAGATTCAAAGCCGGGCGAGCCTCGGCGGCAACCTGTGCAATGCGTCGCCGGCTGCCGACGGCATCCCCGTGTTGATCGCGCTGGAAGGCGTGTGCGACATCGCCGGTCCGAAGGGTACGCGCAGCGTGCCGGTCGAGCAGTTTTGCACCGCGCCGGGCAAGACCGTGCTGGGCCGCGGCGAGTTTCTCGTGCGCTTCCGCATTCCGCCGCCGAAGAAGCCATCCGGCGCCGCGTATCTGCGCTTCATTCCGCGTAACGAGATGGACATTGCCGTCGTCGGCGTCGGCGTGAGCGTGCAGCTCGATGCGGCGAAATCGAAGTGCATTGCCGCGCGAATCGCGCTCGCCGCCGTGGCGCCGACGCCGCTCCTGGTGGCCGATGCCGGGGCGGCTCTGGTTGGCACAACGCTGGACGACGCGTCAATTGCGAAGGCCGCCGCACTCGCACAAGCGGCCGCCAAGCCGATCAGCGACATGCGCGGCGACGCCGACTATCGCCGCCATCTGGTGGGCGTGCTGGTGAAGCGCACGCTCGCCATCGCCGCGACCCGCGCGAAATCTTGATTCTCCTGCCAAGCCCCGGGATGAGCGCAGCGATTCCCGGGGGTCGAACCCCGAGAGGACCCGACTCGTGCTCCGCAAATCCTTGTTGATCGCCCTCGGCGTCGTCATCACCGCCGCCGTCCCCACCGTCCTCGCTCAACGCTACTTGAGCGGCATCGTCTGGCCCGAACCCGCCGTCATCACGCCGGGCTCGAACAACAGCGCTCCATCCGACGCCATCGTCCTCTTCGACGGCAAAAACTTCGACGCCTGGAAAGGCGCCGAGAAATGGACCGCGGACGCCGATGGCGCCTTCACCGTCAAGGGCGCGATCCAAACCAAGCAAGGCTTCGGCGATTGCCAGCTCCATATCGAATTCGCGACTCCGAACCCGCCCAAGGGAAAAGACCAGGGCCGCGGCAACAACGGCATCGGCCTGATGGGGGCGCGTTACGAAATCCAGGTCCTCGATTCGTTCGACAACAAAACCTATTTCGAAGGCCAATGTGCCAGCGTCTACAATCAGCGCCCGCCGATGGTCAACGTGTCGCGCAAGCCCGGCGAATGGCAAATCTACGACATCATCTGGAACGCGCCGCGCTTCGCCGACGACGGCAAGCTCTTGAAGCCGGCGTACGTCACGGTGTTGCACAATGGCGTTTTGGTGCAGAATCACACCGAGCTGCAAGGCCATACGCCGTTCGACAAGGCGCCGAAGTGGACGAAGCACGAGGACAAGTTGCCGCTCTTGCTGATGTATCACGGCGATCCGGTGCGTTTCCGGAATATCTGGGTGCGCGAATTCAAGGAACTCGAAGGCAAAAAGATATAACCCGTCTCTTCGTTTAGCGCTCGCTTGGCGCCATGCGAGCGCTAAACGAAGAAGGAGAATAACGTGACGAAAAAACTCCACATCACCTGCACCCTCAACGGCCGAGAAACCGACTTCCTTTGCGAAGCCCGCAATAGCTTGCTCGAAGTGCTGCGCGACGAGCTGAAACTGACCGGCGCCAAGGAAGGCTGCAACAACGGCAACTGCGGCGCCTGCAACGTCATCCTCGACGGCCGGCTCGTCAACAGCTGCCTCGTCATGGCCGCCGAGGTGCAGGGCAAATCGATCACCACCATCGAAGGCGTCGCGACCAAGGACGGCTTGCATCCCTTGCAGCAGTGCTTCCTCGAAGGGGCGGCGCTGCAATGCGGCATCTGCACGCCGGGCTTCATCGTCGCGGCCAAGGCCCTGTTGGACAAAAATCCGCATCCCACCGAGCACGACGCGCGGTATTTCTTGGCCGGCAATCTGTGCCGTTGCACCGGCTACGACAAGATCATCCGCAGTGTTCTGCAGGCAGCGGAGAATTCCGCAAAAAAATGAGACACGATCGATTCTTCATGCGTTCTTCATTGGCAGGCGCGGTGATGAACCACTAGGTTATCCGTATCGTATCAAGATCAATTCATCCGCACTTTCAAAGAGAATGCCCATGCGAAACCGTCAAGCATTCACGCTCATCGAGCTGCTCGTCGTCATCGCCATCATCGCGATTCTCATCGCTCTCCTGGTTCCCGCGGTGCAAAAGGTTCGCGAGGCGGCGGCGCGGACGCAGTGCACCACCAATCTCAAAAACCTCGGCCTCGGCGTGCACAATTACATCTCCGCCCGCAAGGGCTTCCCGCCGTCGAGCGTGCAAACTCCTACGCCCGCCGATTTCCCCGGCATGAGCGAATACGTCAAAGTCGGCACGACGGGTGGACTCGCCAGCGATTATGCCAAGCATTGTTTCCTGGCCATCATTCTGCCGGAGATCGAGCAGGGAAACGTGCTACGTGCGGGCAATGTCCCTTATGATTTTCGCAAAGATTGGTTTGACCCGGTCAATCGCCCCGCCTGTTCGACGCGCATCAAGTTATTCGAATGCCCGTCGTCGCCGAGTACGGCGCACGAAGTCAATCCAATGCTCGAGCCCGCGACCTACGGCACCGGCTGGATTCCGAAAACCTCTGATTACATGGCCGTCAACCGCGGCAACAGAACGGTCGCCGTCTGGACTGCAATGGGTGTTACTTATCCGGGCGACGAAGCCACCAGGTGCATCATGGCGAGCAATCGCATCACACCGGTGGCGCACATCACCGACGGATTGAGCAACACGCTGTTGATTTCCGAAGCTGCGGCACGTCCGGAAAGCTGGAAGTTCGGCGTCCGCCAGCCCGACGTAACGTTCATGAACGGCGCCTGGGGCCATTCGGGCAACGACATCGCGGTAGACGGTTCGAACGCGGCTGGCTCCACGCTTGCCGCCGCCGCCGGCTTGACTCCGGGCTGCGGCGAATCGCGTTCATGGCTGCTTTTCGATCCAGTCGGGCCAGTTG
>DAIOGM010000105.1:1614-18371 GCA_036745215.1 Gemmataceae bacterium | reverse complement strand
TGCCCGGACGGCGGCGAACCGGACTGCCATCGGCCGATTGCGCGGCCACCGGGGCGCGGGCGCTCGTCTGCACGCTCGCCAGGGTGGCGCGGGCGCTGGCCAGCACCTGTTCGCGCGGCATCTGGGCGACGCGTTTGTAATAATCACTGGAATCCATGGGGCCGGCATCGACCTTCTTGATGTCCTTCTTGATCTCTTCAACGACCGTTTCCACGAGCGGGCAACGAGCCAGCGCCTCGGCGGCGACGGCGCGGACGCGTTCGGAACGTTCGGCCGGGAAGCCGTCGGCCTTGCTGCCCGTGACGCTGTGCTCGAGCGCCTTGATGATATCGTTGGTGCAGCAGCAACCGTTCGCGAGCGCCAGGGCGGCCTCGAAACGGACGCATTCATTGGGATCTTTTCGCAACGACAGCCGCAACGTTTCCGCGGCTTCGGGCCAGTAGTTGCAATCGACGGTGCCGAGGTAGCGCACCGCGGCGCGGCGAGCCTTCGCTGCGGCTTCATCTTTCTTGATGATGGCGGCGGTGTTTTCCGAGCCGCCGGCCGGCGCGTTGAGGATGGCGTTTTCCACATTCGCCCTTTCGCAACGGCCGCCCATCAGGCCGCCGGTCGCCATGCCAACGGGCCCGCTGCCGCCGGAGATGAGCTGGCCCAAAGCCGAGTTGCAGAACCAAAGCTTGCAGGCCAACTTCTGTTCTGGAGTCATGCAAAAATAACTCCACAGGTTGCCCGCCGGCGCTCCGGTGCCGACGCCGGCGCCGATCGGCTGCCCCCATGCCGCGGACGTGATCGCCAAGCTTGCCAAAAGCCCGAGCCAAACGCGATTGGTCTTCATGGACTCCCTCCCTTTCTTGCTTGCATATGGTTGAAGCGAATACACGGGTTGTTCCAGTTTGCGTCGTTCTGCCGCATCTTCCGGTTTTGTTATCGGTAACCAATTTGCCGATTGTGATGGAGCTTGACGGATTGTGCGCCTTTGCTGGATTACGGGCGCCGTCATAGCTGGTATCTTTTGCCCAGAGTCCGACAAAGCAGCAACCGGGTAACCGGGTGACGGAGAACCGAGAACGGAGCACGGCGATTAGCTGGTATCACTTGCTCAAGTTCGACAAAGCAGCAACCGGGTAACCGGGTGACGGAGAACCGAGAACGGAGAATGAGTAGAAAACGAACGCGGTCGCCAGTTTATCTTCGGTTCTCGGTTCTCGGTTCTCGGTTCTCCGTTACCCGGTTATGCCTCCTGCCAACCTCGCTCACTTTATGGAGCATTCGCAAGTTGAAATGGGAAAAGCACGCTCGGGAACGCGATTGCGGCGGACTTTGCCGTTTGTGCCGATTGTTGCAACCTTGGCGCTGCCGTCATTCCTTCAAATAGGCAAAGAATGCGGTTAATGACGCCGATAAGGAAAGCAACGATGGTGTCGATTGTGCCTGTATTACACGCAATCCTGGCTGGCCAGGAAGGAGTTTCAAGGTGATCCGCTCCATTTACGCCAGACTCAAATCAAAGTTGAACGTGCTATGGGCGAGCGTGCTTGGCGGTGCGCTGGCTGCCAGTGGAACCCTGTCCGCACAAACATTCGATCGGCCGCAACTGTCGCCGTTCCCGAAGTTGCCGCCGATCACTTCAATACCCGCCGCGGAGAAGCCATCCGCGATGGACAACAACACGATCTTCGATCCGATGGTGCAGCAGGCGTCCGGGGGCGGCGGCTGCTGCGGCAAGACGAATTACAACAACGGCCTGTTCGGCTACGTCCATGGCGGCTGCGGCAGCGGCAACGGCTGTTACGCCGGGCGAACGCCGTGCCACGGGTTCGACGCGGACACCTGGTGCGGCCGACTGCTCGGCTGCCTCTACGAAGAGCTGTGCTGCCCCGATCCATGCTACGAACCGGCGTGGATTCCCACCGCCAACGCCGCGTTCTTCCAGGACGGTCCGCGCCCCGTGACGCAAACGCGCGTCCGCTGGGACCGCGGGCACAACTATCGCTTTCCGGATACGGCGGAATTCTTCTGGGCGCAGATCGGCGGCAAGGGACCCGCGACGCCGACGCCGTCCCTTCGTTATGATCAGTTGTGGTTTTATCAGGAAATTGCCGCCAAGGGCGCCAGCGTCTTCGTGGAATTGACTTATTTAACCCACGATCCCGTCTTCGGCAACAGCGCCGCAGGCATGGGCGACATGAACGTGGGCGCCAAGACCGTGTTGCTCGATCGGGAATTGCTCCTGATCACGATGCAGTTTCGCACCTTCATCCCGACCGGCAACTTCACCGCCGGCCTCGGCACCGGCCATGTGGCGCTGGAGCCATCGCTCATGGCGGCCCTGAAGCTCACGCACAGCACGCACCTGCAAACGCAGATCTCCGAGTGGATTCCGCTCGGCGGCTCGAACGGCTTCCAGGGCTCCGTGTTTCATTTCCACGGCAGCTTGAACCACATGCTGTGCGAGTACGGCAACATGCTCGCCATCATCGGCACGCTGGAATTGAACGGCTACACGTTCCGCGGCCAGTTCACCGACTTCCCAAGCGGCGAGCCGGCGAGCCTGAGCGCCGCGACGTACATGAACGGCGGCCCCGGCCTTCGCGTGCAAATCTGCGAACGCGTCGATTTCGGCTTCGCCGCCGCATTCGGCTTCGGCAATCGCCATGGGCCGGACCAACTGTATCGCTCGGAGTTCCGCTTGCGATATTGAGCGAATGCGACAAGCAAAAACCGCGTGCGGCATCACCATGCTGCACGCGGTTTTGTTTTTTTCAAGGCCATGTCACGATACCCGTACTATGCATTGGAAGCCCGCGCCTTTCTGACCATTGCGGCGATTTTCTCCATTTCCGGCTTCAGGATCTTTCCCTTGACCTTTTCGATAGCTCGAAGATGCGCTTCCTCAATCCAGCGGCACTTTACGAATCCGGTCAAGCCGGTGTAGGCTGGAACCGCAACGTTGAATCCCTCGTCGATTTTTTCTTTGCTAGAAATGACGGCCACGAAATAACTATCGTGTTCCTTGATTTCGTCATCCGAGTCAAGGATCACCGCGTAATGCGGGCCAGCAACGTTGTTGCCGAGAGAATTGTAAAACGATGCATAAATGATTCTGCCGCGACATAGCTTGGCGATTTCTTTGTCGGGCAGCATTTCCTACTTCCATGATTCACGGGTCAAGTCTTCCGGCAAATCCTCGTACCAGCTTTGTGGAGGCGCGTTGTCGTGAGCCATTTTAGCCAGTTCACTTCTCGACAGTTGGTGCGATTCGAGGGAACGATCTTTTTTTGCCGCGTATTGCGTGTCAACAAGGTAACGAATGGTCGAGGCGTCGATAGGAATCAAATCGCCCTTGATCCCTTTGAAAGTTGCTGATGTTCCGCGGTTTGTCACCGTGACGCTTGACCATCGAATTTTATCGATCGGCATTTCGAGTTTGGTCACTGGCATTGAGCCTTGGAAACCATCCGCGAATTCAACTTCAAGATTGGCCGGTTTGACGTATCGAATTCGGAGAATGATCGCTTCACCACGACGCCCGCGTGTTCGCCCATTCGTCTTGTCAAGAAACTTGACCGGCCGATCGGCGTTTTCAAGTTCCTTCCGGGCGACGACGCGCAATCGCTCTCGAACCCAGGCCGACAAATCAAGCCCGGCCAATCCGGCGGCATCTTTGAAGGCCTCTTTCTCGGAAGCCTCGAGGCGAATATCAAGATACTCGGCTTTGCGCCGCCCTGCCTTCGGTGGCCTGCCGCGTCTCGGATGTCGATGTGTCCGCATGGGATTAATTGTACCGACAAAAAATCCTTCGTGTCAACGGAGCTTTTGAATCGCGAACCGACCTGTCACCCGCGCATCGCGCTGTAAATGCCATACGCCAGAAGTACACACCACCCAAGAAACAACACCGCCGCGGCCATGAAGTAGAAGTTCGCCCACGAATGGCCCTCGGCGTCCTCTTGCTTGGCGGCCGGCGTCCAGGTGACGCTGCTTTGCTCTTTCGAGAGCTTTTCGAAAACGCCGCTGACGAACGCCTGATTGCCGGCGCCGCCCGTCGCAGCCAGATAGCAACCCGTGTAACGAAACGGGTGTTTCTCCTGCGACAACATGGCGTGCTCGACAATGGTAACCAGCGCATCGGCCCGATCGTTGATCTCCGCCAATAACAGAACGAGCCTCGCGTTGCCCGGAAAGAGCGGCGCCACATCCATGTTGGTTGCGGTTTCGTGCTGGAAGACGTCGTAGATGCTGTCCTGAAGATACGTGGAGCAGACCCAGGTGAGCGAATTGCGGACTTCCTTCAGCAGTTCCTTGCGTTCCATGCGTGTCGCCATCGGGAAGCCGCTGCCGCGACGGTGCTTCAATTGCTTGGCCGTTTGCCGCTGCACGAAATCCGCGAAGCCCGGCAGCTCTTCGGCATCGACAACCAAACTCAACACGGGGCAGTCCAGCTTCATTTCGCGGCGCGCGGTCTCCAGGTCTTCCTTGCACGCCTGCGCCGTCACCTCGGCTTCACCGGGCGTGTCGGTGCTGGCGACCGGGATCAACACGAGAACGCCGTTGGCGGCGCAATGCGGCAGGCGGTCGCGCACGATCAATCGGCACAGATGCGCCAACCGCGCTTTCTGCATGGCGACGTCCTTGGCGTTCGCCAAAAAATCGGCGCCGAGCGGCTTGCCGACGGACGAACGATACATCACGCGCTTCTCCAGCGTGGTGGCTTCGCGTCCCTCGGCGGCGCGGACCTTTTCTTGCAATAAGAGGTCTTCTTTCTTCCACGGCACTTCCGTCGCGCCGGGATTGATGGACGATTCCTCTCTGAGCGGCGTCCGCGGCGCTTCCTCGCGCGCCAGGATGCCGGCGAGTTTGCCGAGCACCGACGCGCCGCGGCAGGTCACATAAATCGCCTCCCGCTCCGCGAACACGTGCAGCGGCGCCCGCGGATCCGCCGGCGTCTGCTTGACAGCGAGCTTCAGCCCCGCCGCATCGAACAGATTCGCCTCCGACGTGCACGGCCGGCCCAGCACCAGAAAGATCGGCACCCGCGTCAGCCGAATCCCCGCGTCATCGAGCGCCTTCGTCGCTTCCTGCCACGCCGCGTCGATATCCAAAAACGGCGAATCCTCCGGTTCCGCGAACCAGAGCACATACAGCCAATAAAGCACCACGCCCATGAAGATGAGGAGTTGGCCAAGCGTCGGCAAATACCAGTCGCGGAACTCCGGCCAGACGTTCGGCAAGTAATTGGCGAGCGGCGACTTGATGTTGAGCAGATAAAGCAAAGCAATGACGGCGACGTCGAGGACGATCCAGATTACCCAGCGCACCCACGGCGACAGCCCGATGCCCTTCTGGAAAGGCAGCAAGGCGGCGAAGATCCTCTTGATCCAACCCCAGGCGGCGCTGATGAACGTCATGGAGGCATGCCTCGGTTGAGAAAGTAGTCATCACGCTCCGCGTGATGATGTTGAGCAGAATTCACAAACGAGCAAATCTATCTGAGAATAAGCCAAACATCATCACGCGGAGCGTGATGACTACATTACCTTCGGGCAAAAACAAAAATCAGCACCGGGATGAATGCCAGCACAATGGCCGCGGTGACCATGAACCACTTCTGCATCTTCGCCGCCCCGGTGAGCGGCCGATGCACGTCCGGCTGCACCGACAGGCCCGGCGGCGCCGAATAGATGCGCCCCTCCGCCTGCGTGATCTGCGACTGCACGCCGTCGCGCCACGCCGCCAGCTCCGTGGGCTTCTCGATCATCTCGCCGCGGAAGCCGAGCATGACGCACAGATAATACACCTCGAGCGCATCCCGCGTCGGCCGCGTCTGCGCGCGTTGAACCTGGGACCAATACTCGGTCGCGCGTTCACGGCTGCGATAGAGCGTCGATTCCATGCTGTTGACGTTCCATTGATCCTTCCACGCCGAATCGAGGATGAAAATCTCATCCAGCCAGCACACGAGCGCGTAGCGAATGCCGAGAAACCCGGCCTTGCTGATGCCGGCGCCGGACTCGTAGGGCCGCTGTTCGCCAAGAACGTCGCCGCGCAGGTCGTCGCGAATCGGCGCTTGCAAGAGCGCCAGCATCTTCTTCTGGCATTCTTGGAAGCGAAACTTCCAGACGTTCTCGTTGGTGCGCAGGCCTTCCTTGTACTCGATGGCGCTCCGCAAGACCGGCATTACGTAGTCGGCGATTTCTTTGCGCATGAATCCACCGTTCAGTCGATTCGGCAAGCACTCTGTTCTCCCCTCTCCCCCGGTACTCCGGGGGAGAGGGGCGGGGGTGAGGGGGTTAGCATCCCGCGCGAAATCTATGTCCAATGCAAGGAATTAAAATCCTTGCGAACGCACGCAGATTTCGCGAGGGATACTGTCCCCCCTCACCCCTGCCCCTCTCCCCCCGGAGTACCGGGGGGAGAGGGGAAATCATTTCGCATCCGCGGCGCCCGCGACCACAAACAACGAAAACTGCATCGTCGTCGCCGACATTCCGCCGGGACCCTTGAGCGCCAGGTTGCGTGCGCCGTTGATATTGCCTTGCGGCCCGACTTCGAAGCGATTGTGATTGACGCGGATCGCCAGCGTCAACGATTGCTGCACCATCGCCCACTCGTTTTGCCGCGAGTCGCGATTGACCTCGAAATACGTCAGGTCGATCATCGTCGGCAACACGCGCGGCGGCGTCGGCGCGTGCGTGAACTCCAGCGATGGAATGCCACGCGTGAACATGTGATCGACGCGATTGGCGCTGCCGATCTTCATGTCGAGCTGGCCCGGCGTCGTCAACAGATCGATGACTTCCGCCTGCGGCAACGCGCTGCGCACGCCCACAAATAGGTGCCACGCGGGCTCTAGCCACTTCGGCTCGATCGCGACTTGCATGCGCAGCTCTTCGCCGACGAACGCGCGTTCCTCGTAAGCGGCGCCGTCTTCGTCCCATTCAAGATGGCGCTTGACGGCGTAAAAGCACGAGCCCAGATCGTCGTGATCGTACGCGGGCAATTTCGGCGCGCGCCGATCGCCCGAGAATATCGCCAATTGTCCGACGATGCGGCACAATTCCAGATACGCCGTGAATGGATGAATGCCCTCGGCAAACGCAATCGTATTGAGCACGCACGACGCCTCGTTGAGCACCGCGAGCCGGCCGAGCAGTTTGGTGTCGCCGGGATTCTTGGTTTCGAAGGTGATGCCGCGCGTCACCGCCTTGCCAGCTAAATTCTCCATGCGGCTGCCAAGATGATGAAACAAATACTGCAGGATACCGTCGGCCAACGGCTTCCAGGCATCGCATGCCAAAACGGGCGGGATGTAATTGACGTCCACTTGCGGCACGCCGTCGGCGCCGGGGCTCTTTTCGAAGCGAGCGATTTCGAGGACCTCATAGCCGGCGATGTCTTGCGTATCGGTGAGCAATTGCAGGTTGAGCGTGCGGAAGTCGAGCGTCTGCAGATCGACACCGTCGTTCTCGTCGGCGACTTGAAACTTCTCGATGACAAAGCGCGTCTTCGCCGCCGATGCTTCCGGCAGCTTGGGATCGATCGGAACCGCGGGTGATGCGTTGGCGCCCTTGTCATTGAATTGAGCGATCGCCAGATAGACGGTCACGCGCTCCCTGGACGCGAGGATCTCGGCCAAATCGAGCGTCGGCAGCCGACCCTCGCCGGGGACGTCCACGAGGGTGCCGTCGCGGAGCCGCGCTTGCAACTGCGTAATGTCGAGCCGGCCGCTCTGGAACGCGTCGGCGTCCCATGCCAACTTGCGAAGGCCCCAGTTGTGATGGATGTTCCAGCGATGGCTCAAGCGGAGTCGTTCGGTCTCGCTACGGTCCTGTTGCTGCATGTGGTGCGGCCACATGAACATGCCGTCTTGCCAACAGACCGAAAGAACCGAACGCGGAGTCATGGATTACGGCAAACCGTGGATTGGGGAAGCGACCTTCATTCTTGAAAAGATTATGCTTGCGGCAGGGAAAGTACAGGTGATTTTGCGGATGCGCGAGAAGCAGATAGGTGGGTGAATGTTGGCGAAATCTTCTCCCCTCTCCCCCGGTACTCCGGGGGAGAGGGGCCGGGGGTGAGGGGGACGTGGCGCCGCGCGAACTCTCCATGGGCAAAGCAACGACATTACGCAGCACAGGCGTCGCGCCTCGCCGATTTGCACGAAGATTTCGCGCGGGATTCTATCCCCCTCACCCCCGGCCCCTCTCCCCCGGAGTACCGGGGGAGAGGGGAGAGGAGCGTGCGACCCTCTCCCACGGAGTACCGATGGAGAGGGGAGAGGAGGTGAAGAATTCTCAATAGAAGTAGTTCAAGCTAAACGTCCCGCCGATCGGGTAGCCGCGTGGGCCGGCGACCGGCACGATGACGTTGGCGGAAACCGAAATCGTTTGCCGCATGCCGACTTGTATGCCTGCGGTCAGGAACGCTTGCGTGCTGAACAAGAACGAGTCGGGCCCCACCGGCGGCGGCAGCGCGCCGTCGCCCTGGAATGGCACGAACGTCACCGTGCCCGGATCGGGCGGCGTGCCGACGTGGTTGACGGGAATGAGCATGTGCAGGCTCATGTTCGGCGTGACCGAAGTCAAGAGTCGCTCCGGACCGGCGCGGTAGAGAGCATAGCCCACGGTGAAATCGTTGTTGATGAACGTCGAAACGCGATCGTCCGTCGGCACGATGACGGCGAAGTACTCGTGGAAGAAGAGGTTGCCAAAAACGACCAGGCCCGCGGCCCAGGGTTGAAAGAACGTCGGGTTGATCGACACGTCCGTCGATGGGACCAGCGCATCGCCGGTGCCGTTGCCGGTTTGCGTGACGCTGCGGGACAGCGCCGGGTGGGCGCTCGGGAAGGAGACGGTCAAGCCGGCCGTCAACGTGTTGCCATTGTTCGGATTCTGCGACAGGATCCATTTGAAGCCGGCGCTGACGTCGCCCAGGCCGTCGATTTCTTGGCCGGTGATGTTGTCGGTCGTGTACAAGAGCGGCACGCCGACATACACCGAGCCACGGCCGTCCAGGAACGTCTTCTCGACGCCGAAATTGAACGTGTTCAAATTGAAGCCGGCGACGATGGCGGAGGACTGCGAGACGGAGAAATCGGTTCTGGTGGTCGTGATGATCGTCGGCGGGATGCTCGGAGGAAGCGGCGACGGGATTACGGTCGTCTGCGTGATCGTCTGGCGGTTCAGCTGCGGGGCACTCGTGCCGACGCCGTAAACGCCGACGCGGGGGAAGTAGCCGTAATCGAAGAAGACGCGGTCCATGGGCAGCGCCGACTGGGCCGAGCCCGCCGTGAAAAGACCAGGGATGATCAGCGGCGTGATAATGGCCGTCGAAATCGGATCGCCGCTGGTTGCGGCGCCGGTGCCGGCGCCTGCGAACACGGAACTCAGGTTGCCGGGGCTGTTCTTGAACTGGCCCGCGCCGGACAAGGCATCTTCGGGGCTCGTCGGCGTCGTCGGCGACGTTGGCGTCGGCGGCGTGGTCGGATCGGTCACGCTCGGGGTTGGCGACGGAGTCGGGCATGGTCCGACCGGAGCGCCGAGGCTCGGAAAATTCCAGCGCGGCCGGAAGTGCGGATGGCCGAGATGCCCGGCCGCCTCGCTGGTTGAGACTGAGTGCATCTGCGTCGTCGGCGGCAATACCTTGACCGTCGGCAACTCTTGTGCGGCGCCGCGTGCGACCAGGAAAGAAAGACCCAAGATTCCAGCCGGCATCCATGCGATACGCTTCATGTGAACTCCCTGTCGGCGCGTCGTTCCAATTCGAGCGCAACGTACGCGGCACAATAATGGCTGGCGATGAACAATCCTGGTTCTCGTATCGGATATCCAGGCTGACGTGGCTAGCGGACGTGATGAAGTTGCCGAAATTGCCGATTAGACCGCCGCGAATGTGCCGATTAGGAAGAATGGGGCAATTGCGTTAGCCGGACGCGCAAGCGACGGATTTTCCCGATACATGTGCAACCGTCGCTTGCGCGTCCGGTTAACTTCCCGATATCGTGAACCCCGCCCAATAATACGGATGCGCATGATCGCGGTACATCCGCAAATAACGGATCGACTGCTGCTGCGCCTCGCACAGGGCACTCACCTTGTCCAACTTTCGCCGATAAACCGAATCCATGAACGGCTCCATCAACTCGACGCTGGATCGATCATTCATCGCCCACAACGCCGACACGACCGCACGCGCCCCCGCAAGATGAAACGCGTGCCGCAAATTCGCCGGGCTTTGGCCATACGACAACGCGTCGCTGCCTGCCTCGCACGACGCCAGCACCACCAGCTCCGTGCCGCGCAAATCGATGCCGAGCACTTCCGCACCGGTCATCATCCCCGGCAAATTGGACTCGTTCGCCTGCGGCAAATAATTCCATCCAGCAAACGCCAGCGCACACGACAGCATCGGATCATCGACATCCACCCTGCCCCGCAAGGTCGCGAACGCGTGGGTTGACAGATACACCATCCGCGGCGCTCGCATCAAATCCACAAGCTGTTCCTTGCGCATCGTGCCCTGCAAACGATTTGGCTTCATCTTGACGTCGTTCATAATCGCAAAGACCGTGTCGCATTCCTGCCGCGAATGATCCAGCCGGTCCCAAGGCAACCGCAACGGATCAAGTCCCGGCAGGCGCAAGCGCTGCCGATCCGTATCGGGATAGTTGAACCACGGATCGCCGAGAATCAACGGATCGCCAACCTTCGCCTGTGTCGCGGGCGCCGGCACCAGATCGCGGCCGGTGATGGCGTAGCGAAACGTCATCTCCTCAATCGCGTATCGGCTATCCGGCAACAAGAGAGCAGCCCACGGAACGTTCCACAGCGGGCCGTCCGGACTGATGATCCATCGTTTTCGCCCGGCCGCGATCTTCTGGATCGGATGAAACACGTGGCGGGAAAGCTCGTCCAAGCAGTTTTTGCGCAGCGCCAGCTCGGCCTGTTTTTCGGTGCCCGGAGCAATCAAAGGAACGCGTTCCTGCTCGCGCAGGAAGATTTTGACGAGATTTTCGATGGTCCGCGCATCGCCGAGCTTGACCGTCTGCACCGGCCCCTCGCGCGAAACCAGCCACGCATAATAAACGCGTTCGCCATAGTCGCGCGGCCGCAAGCAATAGATGCCGACGTAGAGTTCGTCCTCGCGCAGGTTCGCCCGAACCTCGGCGAGCGTGTACCAGTGGGGCTCTTGCGCGACCTGCTGGGCGGCCTGCGCGGCGAGAAGTCGCTTTCGCGATTCCTCGGCAAGATACTGCAATTGCACCGTCTTTTGATCACTCGTCGGTTGGCCGTAGAGGATGTACGCCTGCCGCCGCACTGCCTTCTGATAATCTTCGAACGCCTGCGGATTGACGGCGCGCGTCGCCTGGGTTTGCGCGGCCACGACCTCGGCCAACTTCGCCTTGCCATTGATCAGCCATTCAACGGTGGCGTCGGCGAGCGCCTGATTGTCTTGTCCATCCTTGATGCCCAATCGCAAGCTGGCGTGCAGCCCCGGCGTGTCCCAGCGGCGAAAGAACTGAACCTGCTCCGACGCCGACAGCCCCGCCAGGATCGCGCCCAAGCCCTTGTCCACCAGACGCCGATGTTCCTGAGCGTACCTGATCGCGTCTTTCGTGTTGCCGAGCTGATGCTCGGCTTCCATCAATACATGCAGATAACGGCCGCGATCGAGGTTCTTGGCGCCATGCTTTTTCTCGAAAAGATCGAGCGCCGCGCTTGCCTCATCGCGGGCGGCCTTCGCGTTTCCCAGGCGGAGGTTAAGCCAGGCGCGGCGATTGCGCACTTCCAGAATGCGATCGTGGTTGTCGGCCAGTTGCAGCACATCTTGAAGGTTCTTGATGGACGCGTCGCAGCGCTTCTTGCCATCGAGGAACTGCTGTTGCGCGACGCCGTCCTTCTGCCCCGTTGACGTTAGCACGCGGCCGCGCAGCTCATTGACCTGGGCTCGATGAAAATCGACCGCGGCCGTGAACATGTCGTCGCCGCGATTGATTTTGTCATGATGCGCCATGGCATCGTTGAGGTTTTTCTCCGCCTGATCCAGATTCCGCAGCACGTTTTGGGCGGGCGTATCGTCATCGACGGCGAAGTACGCCTCCTCGATCGCCAATCCCGCGATGGCATTCTTGATGTCCGCGTGACCCAGTTCAGTGCGGTACAACCGGCCGGAATGGACCAACGCCTCCGCGTGCTTCAAATGCGCGCCGGCGTTCTCGAATCGCGCGAGCAACCAGTAGTCTCGCGCGAGGCCAAGGTGACAGCGAAAACGCAAGAACACGGCTTTCTTGCTCTTGGGAAACGCCTCCAGCTTTTTCTGCGTCGTTTCCAGCCGGCCCAGCGCGCTGACCAGGTTGCGTTCATTCAGATCGATTTCGGACTGAAGGATTTGCCATTCGGCTTGCAGTTCGCCGGCCTGCTCCCGGGTCGCCTTGTCGATTTCCTTGGTCTTCTCAAAGACGGCATTCTCCAACGTGGCAAGACGTTCCTTCGCATCGCCAAGATTCCCCAGGTTGACCTTGCAGCGCACGTGCCGGAGCTGGATGCGGAGCAGCTCGGCGGCGTCGAATTTCTTGGTGCTCTTCTCAACGAGCGTGATGCCCTTCTCGTAACACGGCTCCGCTTTCTTGGAGCGGCCCGAATCGAGATACGCGTCGCCGAGATCGACGTACAGGAAGTGGCGAAAGAAGCGGTTCTTTTCTCTGGTCTCGATTGCTTCGAGCGTCTTGACGGATTGCGTCAGATCGCCCAGCCAGAATTCGCAGACGCCTTTTTTCCATTGCGTGAACAATTCCATTTCGTCCTTGAATTCTTCGACGCGAAGTTTCGCCGCCTGCCTGGCCATCTCCTTGATGAGCGCCGTCATCTCCTTTTCATTGCCGTCCTTCGCGAACGTTTCCGCCTCCGCGGCACGAGCGCCGAACCACGCGGGCGTATAAGGTTGGCCGACGGCAAGCAAGCACGCCGCTACGAGGCAGGTGAGATGCATGGTTCACTCCGTTGGCGATGATTCGATGCCGGTTGCATTTTATCCGGAAATCGGCGTGCATGGCTGCCCTATTAAGGGTAGCAGGCAGCGCGAATGAAACGGCGCGATTCAATTTGGCCGTCAGCGGATTTTCTTGAGCAGCATCGCTTGTCCCATCCCTGGGCCGGCGAGCGCTTCCATCCGCAACTGGTCGCCAAAGCGCGACACGCGCGTGCGCTCCAGGCGTTCGACGGCGTCGCGCTCGCCGAAGCCGAGGCCCTGGCCCGGCGCCGGAGCGATGGTGAGGTCATTGCCTTTGAGCTTGTAGGTAATGGGGATGCGCACCTTGGCCATCGGCACTTCAATCGTGCCGGTTCCATCGGGGCGGAAATCCAGAACGAGCTTGGCAATCTCATCGATTTCCCAGCGGCCGACGATGTCGGGCGCCGCGGCGCCGCGGAAGGCGAAATAGCCGCCGATGCCGACGCCGCCGCAGCAAAGAAGCAAGAGAAGGCCGCCGGCGGCGATTCCGGCAATCAAGAAGACGGCGCCGCCGCCTTTTTTTTGCGCCGGCGCTTGATCCTCGTCATCGTCCGGCCTTTTTTTCGCCATCGCATGATCCCGTGGGTAAAGCGAATCTCATGGTTGCACCCGCGCCCAGGCGCTGTATCCTATTGTATCGTCGCCAAAATGACGGATTGATATTGAAACACCGTCCGTGCAACCGACAAACGGAGAAGCACGCATCATGAGTCGAAGCAACGGCATCCGGCGCTGGGGATTGGCCGTCGTCGCCAGCCTGGCGCTCGCGCCGGCGCTCGCGGCGGGCGAGCAGGTGGACTTCAGCCGCGACGTGCTGCCCATTTTTGCCGAACGCTGTTTCCGCTGTCACGGTCCGAAGAAACAGGAAGCCGGGCTGCGGCTTGATGTTCGCCGCCGCGCGATGCTGGGCGGCGATTCGGGGCCGGCGATCTTGCCGAAGTCGGCGGCGAAGAGCGAACTGCTGGCCCGCATCACTTCAAACGACGTCGCCAAGCGCATGCCGCCCGCGGGCGAGCAGTTGACGCCGAAGCAAATCGCGGCGATCCGAACGTGGATCGAAGCCGGCGCGCCGTGGCCCGATGATTTGGCCGGCGCGGAGACGTTCGACGATCATTGGTCGTTTCGTCCGGTGAAGCGGCCCGATGCACCCGCTGTCAAGAACAAGAGCCGCGTGCGCAATCCGATTGACGCATTCATCCTCGCCCGCCTCGAAAAGTCGGGCGGGACGCTGTCGGCCGACGCGAATCGACATACGCTCATTCGACGGCTCCATCTCGATCTCGTCGGCTTGCCGCCGACACCGGACGACGTCAAGGCATTCGTGGAGGACCAACGCGCGGACGCGTACGAACGGCTCGTCGATCGCCTGCTCGCCTCACCGCACTTCGGCGAACGCTGGGGCCGGCACTGGCTCGACCTGGCCCGCTTCGCCGAGAGCGACGGTTATGAGAACGACCGGCTTCGCCCCGACGCCTGGCGATTCCGCGATTGGGTCATCGATGCGTTCAATCGCGACGTTCCGTTCGACGAATTCACTATCCAACAGTTGGCCGGCGATTTGCTGCCCAAGCCGGCGCCGGAAGTTTTGACTGCCGCGGGCTTTCATCGCAACACGCTATGGAACAGCGCCGCGTCGGCGGATAAGGAAGAGTTTCGCAGCCGCGCCATTCAGGATCGCACGGACACGACCGCCGCCGTCTGGATGGGTCTGACGTTTGGCTGCGCGAAATGCCATTCGCACAAGTACGATCCGATCTCGCAGCGCGAATACTATCAGCTCTATGCTGTTTTCAACAACACCGACAATCACGACGCGCCGTTGCCAAACGCCAAGGACAGGATCATGACGTTGAAAGCCGCGTCGCGGCCGACACACGTGTTCGTGCGCGGCAATTTCCTGCACAAGGGCGAAGCCGTCGCCCCCGGGACGCCCGCGTTTTTGCCGCCGCTAACAGCGCGTGAGAAAGGCGCGGACCGGCTCGATCTCGCGCGCTGGCTGGTCGATCCGCGGCATCCGCTCACCGCGCGCGTCGCGGTCAATCACTTTTGGCAACACCTGTTCGGGCACGGCCTCGTCCGTTCGCCCGAGAACTTCGGCGTCAACGGCGAAGCGCCGACGCATCCGGAGTTGATCTATTGGCTGGCGAGTGAATTCGTCGCGTTGAAATGGTCGCGCAAGGCGTTGTTGCGCACCATCGTGTTGTCGAGCACTTATCGGCAGGCATCCATTTTCCCCTCGCCCGAAGTGGATCCGGACAATCATCGGCTCGGCCGGCAGAACCGCTTCCGCGTCGAGGCGGAGATCGTGCGCGATCTGGCACTGTCCGCGAGCGGCCTGCTCGATCGCAAGCTGGGCGGGCCGTCGATCGTGCCGCCATTTCCGGAAGGGTTGCTTGCCCAGCGATTTCAGGCCGAGGCGCTGCGCATGCCGACCAAGGAGCACCATCGCCGCGGCGTCTACATTCACGTGCAACGAACGTTGACGTACCCAATGCTCGCGGCATTCGACGTGGCCGACGGCAACCAGCCATGCCTGCGCCGCGACCGCAGCATGACGCCGATGCAAGCGTTGACGCTGCTCAACGATCCTGTCTTCACGGAAGCGGCCCAGGCTCTTGGCGCGCGGCTGCGCAAATCGGCCGCCGATCGCGACGAGCGATTGCGCCTCGGCTTCCAGCTTTGTTTGGGCCGAGCGCCGAGCGTGCGCGAATTGGGCGTCTTGGGCGAACTCGTGGAGACGCAGAAAAAGCTCGCTGCCAACGATGATGCGATCTGGGCCGGCGTGGCGCGGACGCTGCTGAATGTTGAGGAGTTCGTTACGAGGGAATAAGACATGATCCCAACGCGCTGGCGAACATTGTGAGCACCGAAGGTGCGCCAATGTTACAGCCCTGGGCGGAGCCCTGGGAAAGTCAGCGGATTTGTTCAAGCCCCGAAGGGGCGCGATGTCGTCCAGCGATGCCATAGCGCCCCATCGGGGCTAGAAATACCGTGCATTCGTTTCCCAGGGCTGCGCCCTGGGCTTTAACATGACCGCACCGTTGGTGCTCAAGAAAAACGCACTGCAATAGAGACAACGTACGAGAATTCGAAATGCTCTCATTCGATGAACATGTCCTTCAAACGCGCCGCCGGTTCCTCACCAGCGCCGCGAGTGGCCTGGGCGCCGCCGCGCTCGCCTCGCTCTTGAGCGACGATGCCTTGCACGCCCAGGGCGCCGCTCGCCCGACCGAGCCGCACTTCGAACCGAAAGCGAAAGCGTGCATCTTCATCTTCCTGATCGGCGGCATCAGCCAGGTCGATCTGTTCGATCGCAAGCCGGTGCTCCAGCGCCTCCATGGACAACGCATCCCCGATTCGTTTCGCGAAGGCGTTCGCCTGGGGCAAACGAACTACCAGGCGCCGCTCATGGGTGCGCGTCACGGTTTCCGCCGCTACGGCCAATGCGGCATGGAAATGTCGGAGCTGTTGCCGCAGTTTGGTTCCTGTGCCGACGACATCACCTTGATTCGCTCGATGCACCACGAGGCGTTCGATCACGCACCCGGCGAACTGGAATTGTGCACGGGCAAGGACTTGCCGGGCAGGCCGAGCATGGGATCCTGGCTCACGTACGGCCTGGGCAGCGAGTCGCGCAATTTGCCGGGTTACGTCGTGCTCCTCAATGGCCGATCGCCCAAGGCGCGCAGCTACGTGTGGGGCAACGGCTATCTGCCGGCCGCGTACCAAGGCGCCGTGCTTCGCGGCGG
>DAIOGM010000105.1:0-1604 GCA_036745215.1 Gemmataceae bacterium | reverse complement strand
AACAACCTGGACGCCCGACGATCGGTTCCTGGTTGACGTATGGTCTCGGCAGCGAGAACCGCGATCTGCCTGGATACGTGGTGCTCTTGAATGGCCGCTCTCCGAAGGCGAGAAGTCTAGTCTGGGGCAACGGCTTCTTGCCGGCGACGTACCAGGGCGTGCTCTTCCGCAATCAAGGCACGCCGATTCTGAACTTGCAGACGCCGCGCAGCGTGACGCCTGAATTGCATCGCGCCCAGCTCGACGCGATTCGCCGCCTCAATGAGCTGCATCAAGAAGAGACGCGCGACCCGCGCACTGCCTCCCAAATTGCCGCTTATGAACTCGCCTATCGCATGCAATCGGCCGCTCCGGAACTGCTCGATCTTTCGGGCGAGACGCGGGCAACCATCGATTCGTATGGCTCAAGCGACTTCGCCCGCAGCCTGCTTTTGGCGCGGCGGCTGGTCGAACGCGGCGTGCGCTTCGTGACCGTGACGCATCATGAATGGGACCATCACGACGGCATCGCGGATGGTCTGCCGAGCGCGTGCCGGCAGATCGATCAACCCATCGCCGCGCTGATTCGCGATCTGAAGCGGCGCGGCCTGTTCGAATCGACGCTCTTGGTCGGCGGCACCGAGTTTGGCCGCACCGCGATCACTCAGGGCAACAACATGGACCGCGCCGGCCGCGATCATCATCCCCACGCCTTCACGGTCTGGCTCGCGGGCGCCGGCGTCAAGCGCGGCCACGTCATCGGCGAGACCGACGACCTGAGCTGGCGCGTCACGCGCTCGCCGGTTCATACGCACGACTTCCACGCCACGCTCTTGCACCTTTTCGGTCTCGATCATCGCCGGCTGACCTTCCGCCATCAAGGCCTCGACATGCGGCTGACGGACGTCGCCGGGAACGTTGTTCAAGATGTGCTGGCTTGACATGTTTACTCAACAACAAATGAAGCCCCGGGGTGAGGTACTCCGAACCCCGGGGTTCGGAGTACCTCACCTCGGGGCTTATGCTTCATTTGACTTGACGTCGAAAATCAAGCAGCGTAAATTGGAAGGGCATCAACGACCCTAACATTTACCCCAACTGACTTTGCGTTCGTTCGCTGTTGTTGATCTCGCGGCGCGGACGCGGTTTCACGGTAGGAGTCGTCTCGCATGAGTGGCTCCCGAATTCTTGGCTGCGGTTGGCTACTGATCATCCTGATGGCCTGCGGTCTGGTTCGTGCGAACTGGTCGCAACAACCGTCCACCACGTCCAAGTCCCAGGTTGACCGAACCACCGTCAACAAAATCATCGCTCAATACTGCGTCGATTGTCATGGCGGGGATCCGAGGCAGGAGGATCCCGAGCGGGCGATGAACGCGGCGCGGGGGTTCGTCGGCAAGCCCGTGGCCATGGGCGTGGCGAACCTCTGCGGCCGGTGTCACTCGGACATCGAGCGCATGCGCGTCGTGAATCCGCGCCTGCCTACGGACCAGGTCGCCCAATATCGCACCAGTCGGCACGGCAAGCTCGCCGCCGCGGGAAACGAGAGGGTCGCCACCTGCGTCTCCTGCCACGGCGCGCACGGCGTGAAGCCCGTCGCGGACCCGGCTTCGCCGGCGAGCAAG
>DAIOGM010000104.1:6128-18578 GCA_036745215.1 Gemmataceae bacterium | reverse complement strand
CGGCGCGGGCCTGGATCAACCAGTCCGCGTCGGTTGGCTTTACGCCATCCAGCAATCGATCTGTCTGACGCGTCGCCTGGTCGATTTCGTCGGCCAGTCTTCGCCGCTCCTTGTCAGGCGCCTTTGCGTCATCGTCGATCGCCACCTTGAGACGCAACGAGCCATAATCAAGTTGGACCAGCTCGGCTCGGCTGTTCGCGAGCGCGCTGTCCACCGCCTTGAGCCCGGCGAAGTCCACCGCCTCGGTGAACGATTCAAGCACGTCGCAACGCACAATCCGAACGTACCCCGTGGGCTTGGCGCCTTGTTCGGCCGGAGGATAAACCGCCAAGATGCTGCCGGCGCTCAGCCCGTGCAAGAGGCCGCCGTCGATCCGCCAGAATGGGTTCCTCTGCGAGACGGCGAACTGCCGTCGCCCCGGCCAGACGCGCTGTCCCAGCACTTCCTGATCCAGCGCGCCGCCCTCCGCGAAGGGGAGCAGCTTGCGAACACTCTCGTTCGTTCCATGAAGATATGCGTCCTGAATGCGGCGCGCCAGTTCACGATACGTCAGAGGCGCCGGCGCCTGCGTCACGACCTGGCATAAATGAAAAGTGAGTGGCCCATTCGGCACTTCCGGGCTGACAAGATCGGGGATCAGGTCGTCCGGTTGGCAGGCATAGAAGGCAACGACGCCTGGCAAACTTGCGGCGACCGGAAGCACTCGGTCCTTGAATCTCCGCCGTGCCTGTTCTTGAGCCCGCTCGAGGGTCGCCAGCGATGCGAGTTTTCGCAGCGGCACTTCACGAAAAGCCGGATGGTCGCCGCCGCGGAGCATGGTGCCGGAATGACATGCGTCCACGATGAGCCAGACATGGGCCCCCTTGTCGGCAATCGCCTTCGTCCAGGCGTTGATCTCGTCATCGACGATCGCATTGGTCAGAACGTCACGTTTGGCATCCCATGGGCCGGCGTCGGCCGGCAGAAAGGTCTCGTCGAGGCCGTCCAGCTCGTCGTACGGCTCTTGATCCGGCTGCTGGCTGCCATGCCCGGAGAGGAGGATTACGATCTGATCGCCCTTGGCTGCAATTCGCGCCAGCCGCTCGAACGCGCGCTGAATATTGGCGCGCACCGGTCGCGCCTGCTTTCCGGTGTCTTCCGCCAGAATCTCGATGTCCCCGATGGCGAATCCGAAATGCTTTTGCAGCACTTCGCTCAAGAGTTTGCCATCGCTGGCAGGCCCTTTCAGCGCCTGATATTTCTCGGGGAGATTGGGATACTTTGTGCAGACAACCAGAAGAGCAAGGCGGCGGCCCTCGGGACGCGCCGCTTCGCCGGACTGTGCGCCTGCTGTGGTCCGAATTCCCGGGTATGCCAACGCTAGCACGAGCGCGAGCCATACGATGCAGGCCGCGATTGTGCATCTCAATAAGTTCACCATGAGACTCGTCCTAGTCGTCAATGCGGATCGCCTACCAGCATGAGAGGATGCCCAGCGCACGAATTCCCTGCGCGTCATTTCCGCGGAATCTGCACGATTGCGATCTCTTGCACTTGTTGGTTCGCGAAGCGGAGCGCCAGTCCGAGCTCAGGATAAGACACATAGGCCGTCGCCGGATCATCGATGAAGCGGGCCTGTTTCTCGGTTATTTGCCCCTGCACCGCATCGTTGAACTCACGGATGCTCATGCCGATCCGCAGCTCCTTCTTGGCGCTGCCCAGACCCGTTGGCTGAACGATAACTGGCGGCGCTTTGTTGGTGGTCAAATAGATCGATAACACTCGTTTATCGGCAAGCAAGTCGATTCCCGGGGCTACCGCAAAATAACGCTGCACCTTCGCGAACCGGAAAGTCGGGATGCCGGTTGCCTTCTCTTTGCCAAGTACCTTGAGCACGTCCCCGAGATTGTCCGACAGCGAAATGGATTTATTTGTGGACAGCTCAATTCCTGAAACAACTCGCGGCATCTCGGCCAGGAAACGTTTCGCCAGCTCTTCGCGTTTTGCCGTCGGCAGATTTAGCTCCTTGCCGAGCTTTTCATAATGGTCATAGGCGATGGCCCACCATGTCGAGGAGGAACCTGCTTTGCGAAGGTACAGCTCAAGATCGCCGAAGGCAAATCGCTTATCCTCGATTTTCTTTGAATGCGCATCGAGCATCGCGAAGTTGAAAAGCAAAGCGAAATCAAGCTGGCTCAGAAGCACAGAATCGAACTGCGGCCGCCCTGAGACAATCTTCTCACGTTTCTGTTTGTCGCGATCCTTCAGCGTTTGAAAGTACAGTGACGACGCCAACCCGATTTTTTCACGGGCCTTCTCATGCTTCCCCGCGGCTCTCTCGGCGACGGCGAAGTTGAGCAGAAGTGCGACTCGACTGAGTTCGTCCAGGCCTTTGTCCTTTTTGTTAACGATCTCGCCGAAGTACTTCAGGGCTTTCTCTGTGTCAGGCTTGAGGTCAGGATGAACGAGATACGCCAGGCCGAGGTTTGCTCGGGCCAGCACAAGATTTCCCGCGTCATCGAGTTCGCATGCTTTCTCCAGCGACTGGACGGCTTTCTTCCACAACACCTCAACCGCGCCGCGCGTCGGGACCAGTCCCGTAGGACGGCTGTAGAAACATCCCGCAGCGAATTGGCCGATGCCGAGTTGGCGCAGCTCTTTTTCTTCCAGGCCATCACAATACTGCATCAGCCGCGCGTAGCCGAGATTCGCCCAGGCTTCCTTGCATTCCGGGTATGTCTTGGTTACCGCCTCGAAACAGCTCTCCGCGGAGCGATATTGTTCGACATAGAGGAAGAAGTTGCCATTGTCGAAAGCCGCCATCGAGGTCCAGATCTTGGCCCGATCGCGATCCAACTTCTGCAAGCGTTCGGCCCAGGGCGGATGATTGATTTTTAGCCCCGGCAGGTGCGGCATGTTCCCGAACGCCTGGATCTCAATCATCGCCGCGCGCACGCCGGACTCGTCCAAGAAGCCGGCAGCAACGGCGATCTTGGCTCCCTCCACGTCGGCTTCCAGTTCATTCTCGCGGCTGACGGCGGCGTTCAGCACCTCCTTTTGGTAGCCCGGATGTTTCTTGAGAAGGTGCACTAGCTCGTGCCCCATGATGGCCGCCAGCACGTGCTTGTCCCCTTTGACGACCTTTCTCATGTATCCTTCAGTAATGACGGCAATGCTAACCGACTTGTCAAGCCGCGTGCCGGCCTGGAAATCCTTGTCGCTGCCGGGAATAATGTAGACCTGGGGAGGCCAGGGAACGTCCTTGGGCACGTTATCGCGGACTTCGCGCGTTTGCAGGAGCCGATTCATGACTTCGTGAAACAGCTCCTTCTCCTCCTTCGTGCCTCCCTCGATCGGCTGCTTGTCGCCTTGTGCCGCTTCGTTGCGATTTACCGCCGCACCGGGACCATTCGCGACGTGGATGAACGCCAGGCCCGCAACGTGAGCATAGCGCTGACGCAAGGCAAGGCGGATTTGCTGGAGAGCGTCGATCGTGGCATTCATGGGGTCCTCCTTGCCGTCGCCGATTCGACCGAGCTGGGCAACCTTTTCGGAATTGAACGAAAGGACCTTGTTGCTCGGCAGGCCATAGTCCTTCGCACCCCAGATCGGCAACGGTTTCAGGATCGCCGCCACGTCCTCGTGCGTTGGAGCGTTGCTCGTTGAGGCACAGAGCAGCACCAGCTCCGTCGCCGGCGAGCCCTCCAGTGGAAACACCTTGTCGATACGAAAGGTGTCATCCGAGACTTGCGGCATGCCAAGATCGCGCAGCTCGAATTCGGCGGCTGAAAGCGTGACGGCAAAAATCGCTCCCTGCGTGCCTCGGGGAAGGCGTCCGGAAATGCCGATTGAATCGGTGGCCACGACGGGCAGAGAGCGATCCCAATCATCGGGTTTGGCCGGACTGATATGCGTCTCCTTGGCGGTTCCATCGGCATTGCTGCGTATTAAGCGCAACACAAGATGGGGTTCTGTCACCTCGGTCGAATGGTTCTTCAGGGTGATGAAGATAGTCACGAGCGCAGCCATTACGAGGATGCTGGCCGCGATGAACGCGAGGGGCGCCAACGGCGACCGTTTGTTGACGAACCGTTCGAGGTCCGCGGCCATGTCGTCGGCGTTCTGATAACGCTGGCCGGCGTCAACCGCCAGAGCCTTGCGGCAAATTGCCACCAGCTCGCGTGGCCTCTGCTTTGCAGTCAGTGGCGTCCAGTCGATCTCGCCGGCGCTGATCTGTTCCTGGGCGACATAAGGATTGCGGTGCACCTTTCGCGGCGCTTCACCCGTCAGAAGGAAGAAGAGGACGCCGCCCAGACCGTAAACATCGGCGGTGGCCGACACCTGTTTGGGATCGCGAATCTGTTCTGGCGCCATGTAACCCGGCGTGCCCGCGCGCGCTGGCAATTCGTCCTCATTCCATAGATCGCGCAAGCGGGCAATGCCGAAGTCGGCGAGTTGGGGCTGTCCGTCGGCATTGACCAGCACGTTCTCCGGTTTGACGTCCTGATGGATGACGCCGGAGCGGTGAGCGTAGGCCAAAGCTCGGGCCAGGTCGATGGTGATACCCGCCGCGCGCCCGGGAGTTATCGTTTCCTGACTGGCAAACTGCTTGAGATTGCGCCCGCCCGCGTATTCCATGACCAGGAACGGACGATCGTCCTGGGTGTCGATCTCATAGACACGGACGATCCCCGGATGGGTAAGCTTGGCGAGCTTTTCGCCTTCGCTCTGCAACATGTCTTTCGTCTTGGCATCCGAAGTCTTTGGGCTCCACTTGATGGCGACATCGCGTTTGAGGCGCCGATCGACGGCCCGGTATACATTGGCCTGACCGCCGCTGCCGAGCTTGCCGACCACCATGTACTTGTCGCCGAAGGTTGACGGATGCTTCCCGGCCGTGGACGCCGGGCCCGCGTCAACGGTCGTGCGCGCGGAACCGACCTGCCAGTCCAGGGCCGTGCGCATCGCGGCAGCATGATGCTCCAGGCGCCGGCCGCAGTCGCTGCACTGCTCGATGTGCTTTTCCACTTCGATCGAACCGGACTCCCCACTGGCAAGGGACAAAAGTTCTGCGTCAGGAGGACAGGTAGTCTTAGCCATTGTCGAGCTCTCCCATGAATTCGATGCACTTGGCACGAACCTTTTCCATGACCCGCAACGCATTGACGCAGACCGCATTTGATGTCAGGCCGCCGACCTCGGCATCCATGGCGATGTCGACGGCCTTGCGGTTCTTTAGGAAGTACTGTTCAAAGCAATGCCATGATTTGGCCGATACGACTTCCTTCACCTCGGGCAGGGTGAACTCGAGTACGCGCGCGCGGTAGTCCCTGCCCCATTCTTCTGGCGGCTCCTCGACGTGCGCGAATTGCTCGCCTTCGGGAAGCTGCTTCAAGCCACTCTTTTTCTTGTTGATGTGGTCGAGGACCTTGCGCTTCGTCACGGTGTAAAGCCAGGAACGAAAGCGTCCCTTGGCGTGGTCCAGCGCGAAAGCGGCTTTCACGTTCGATGAGGCGGCGCCATCGTCTGGCAGCTTGTCTTCGACCGCGGGAGACATGACCGAGCTAAGCTTGATGAAGATTTCTTGAACAACCTCTTCAACGTCGGCTTCTACAACCGCCTGGCCATAGGTCTTCGTGATTGACTGCACGTAGCGCGTCAACAACGGCCGATAAAGTTCGACGAAGGTGCACCAGCTTTCCTGCCAATCCTTGCTAGCGCGGTCCCCGAGCCTTTCGAGCAGCGTTTTCCAGGTGGTGGACGACATTCGCCCCATGCTATGGGCGCACAAATTCACTGTCAACGAGAATCTCGGTCGGCTCTGCACCTGCAGTATGTCGGTCTATCCTTTCGAGAACAAGCGGCCACGCACTCACTTTTTGTGAATTCGTGTCTGCGGACGATCCGTGGGCTGCAAGACTTACACGGTGATACGGGCAGCAAGAAGAAAAATGACAGTCGTCGCTATACTTTTCGGAATTTAATTGGCGTGGTGCATCATTCGGATCTCAAGGTCGGTCTGATTAAGGTTACATTTCTGCCGTCGAAATCGCCGCCGTGATCCCATGCTTGAAATGGGCGTTGAGGATTTGCATCGAAATGGGTCTGATGTGGAGGGTTCGACTGACCCAGGGTCTGACCTGCGCCAAAAAAAGGTCATTTGACCTTGTTCGCACTTCTTACAAAAGCTAAAATCCGCGTGATTTGCTGGGAATTTCGAGAGGCCCCTCCCGGATTCGAACCGGGGATGGCGGATTTGCAATCCGCGCCCTGTTTGTCACAAGACAAATACCCTCAACTCGTTGCGGCATCACCGTCTTTTCCCTTGGCCCATTCCTTGGCCTGTGAAACGCGAATTGACCCCGATTTGGCCCGGCTGATCGAATCCTGGCCGACCTTGCATGAAGCGCTTCGCATTGCCTATGGCGCATGCGTCGCGTAACAGCGGCTGAAGCCGGCGCGATTGACTGCGCTCGAAACGACTTCCTTTTGGACATGTACGCTTCCGACGACAAAAGGTTGAAAGTGTTCTACCACGCCAACCTAGGGGACGAAAGCGAACTGGCGGACCGGAAGGCACGACTGATGCGAATGGTGCAAGCGCGGTCCCTGGCACACCCGGCGCGGTTCGCAAGAAATCGCCGACGTGGTGGATTCGCTATTACACGCCCGACGGCAAGCGGCACAAGGTGAAGGGATACCCGGACAAGAAAGCGACGGAAGCAAAAGCCGCCGCGCTGGAACGGCGCGGCATCAGATTGGCCGAGGGCATCATTGATCCGTCGGATGTTCACGCAAAAATGCCCTTGGCGGAACACGCCGAAGACTTCCGCCGCTACCTTGCGGCGAAGCGGAACACGTCGGACTACGTTGCGTTGACGTTCGCACGCTTGACGGCCATTCTCGACGGTTGCCGGTTCACGAAGATTGGCGACGTTCAAGCGTCCGCCGTTGTCGAATACCTTGGTGCGCTTCGCAACGAAGGCAAGAGCGTCAAGACGGCGAACGATTACCTTGCGGCCGTGAAGGGCTTCACGCGCTGGTTGTGGCGCGACAAGCGCAGCGTTCTCGACGCCCTGGCCGGGCTATCCAAGTTTGCCCATTCGGGAGAAATTCGCCACGCCCGTCGCGATCTTTCCGCCGATGAACTGGGCTTGCTGTTCGACGCTGCCCGGCAAAGCCCTAAACTAATTCGTCGGTTATCCGGCATCGACCGCTATTTCCTTTACCTGACCGCCGCCGCCACGGGCTTCCGAGCGTCTGAGCTGGCCAGCATGACGCCGAAGCGATTCAATCTCGACGGCGAAGCGCCGACGGCGACGGTGCAAGCGTCATGCACCAAAAACCGCAAACTGGCGGTGCAACCACTGCCGCTGGACGTGGCTGACGCGCTGCGCGGCTATCTGGCGAGCAAGCCCGCCGGCATTCCAATTTGGCCGGGGAAGTGGCGACGTAAGGCAGTTTTCATGATCCGGGCCGACTTGAACGAAGCCCGCAGGAAATGGCTTGCTGATTTCCCGGAAGCCCGCCAACGTGCGAAAGCCGAGCAATCCGACTTCCTTGCCTATCGATACGTCGATGGCGGTTTCGCCGACTTCCACTCGCTACGGCACGGATACATCACGATGATCGGCAAGGCTGGTGTTTCGCCGCGTGAGCATCAGGACTTAGCCAGGCATTCGACGTACGCGATGACGAGCCGCTACACGCATTCGCGTTTCTACGATCTTGCCGCCGCTGTGCAAGGGTTGCCAATCCCGATGGCCGGCCCTGGCCCGCAATCGCAAACACTGGCCGCCACGGGGACGGACGGGAAAGCCCTGGATAGGAAATCTTCCCTATCGATTTCCCTTGGCCCATTCCTTGGCCCACAATTGGGTATTTCGGGAGATTTTGGGAGACAAGCTGAGACAGAATCGAAGCACGCGAGAAAAGAAGAAAACCTTGGAAAACACGTTGTTTCCCAAGGTTTCTGCGTCGAAACGCAACTAGGTAAAAATGTGGAGGCGCCGGGAATTGAACCCGGGTCTCGGCGTACTTCAGCGTCGGCATCTACGTGTGTAGCTTGTCGATTTTGCAGGGCCGAACCCTGCGTGTTTGTTGAACGCGCTCCGACAAACAAAGGTGACGTTCAACTAATCGGCCAGGTTTTTTAGCGAGCATCGCCGCCGATGCACCCCTTGCGGGATTCTGACACTCGCGATCCTGATTTGGCGACCGAACCTGGGACCTCTCAGGCAAAGCTCCCAGAAACGGGGCAGCACTATTAGGCTGCCATGCTGAATTGAGGTTCAGCAGTTAAAGTTGTGATCGGCTTTTTACGTGGCCAGCTGATCAACCACGACACGCGACCAAACGCCTCAACTTACCCGATCGAAACCAGGTCGCCCCCTTTTTGAGAGAGCCTGCGTGAGGTGCAGGTTCAACTTCTATTATATCGGCAAATCAAGTCGATCAATAGGATCAAACCGGCGCGGACTGGCAAATTGTGCCATGAACGCAGTGCGAAGTTCGAAAACAAAGTACGAAGAGCGAAGAGCGAAGTACGAAAAATCGTCCTAATTTCGCTCTTCGCTCTTCGCTCTTCGCGCTTCGTACTTTGTATTGAGCATTCCTTTGGTGCTCGCAATCGAAAAGCCCATAAGGTAATTGCATGCCGATTCCGACGAAAATCGAAGACCTTGCAAGGCTCGAAAAGCTCCTGAGCGAGCCGACTGCGCACGCCATCGAGACGCTGGCGAAACTGGACGGCGACCTGTTGCTCCTGGGCGTCGCCGGCAAGATGGGGCCGACGCTGGCGCGAATGGCTCGCCGAGCCAGTGATGCGGCGGGCGTCAAGCGGCGAATCATCGGCGTCGCGCGATTTTCCGATGCGCGACTCGAAACCCAATTGCAATCTTGGGGCGTCGAGACGATCCGCTGCGATCTTTTGGAAGCCGACCAGCTCGCGAAACTTCCCGATGCGCCGAACGTCATTGCGATGTTCGGCATGAAGTTCGGCTCCACCGGACAGGAGGCGCGGACGTGGGCGATGAATTGTCTCGCGCCGGCGTTCGTGTGCGACAAATATCGCAAGTCGCGCATCGTCGCGTTCTCGACCGGCAACGTCTATGGCCTGACGCCCGTCGCGCGCGGCGGCTCGCTCGAAAGCGATTCGTTGAATGCGAGCGGCGACTACGCCATGAGTTGCGTCGGGCGCGAACGCGTCTATGAGTATTGCAGCCGAACGTACGGCATTCCCATGGCGATCTTGCGGCTCAATTACGCCACGGAGATGCGCTACGGCGTGCTCGTCGATATCGCGCACCAGGTGTGGGCCGGCGAGCCGATCGACTTGACAATGGGACATTGCAACGTGATCTGGCAGGCGGACGCCAATGCCGCGGCGCTATCGGCATTCGCACACTTGGCGACGCCGCCGTTGGTGCTCAACATTGCCGGGCCGGAGATTTTGAGTGTGCGCCGAGTTGCGACGGAGTTTGCGCAGCGTTTTGGCAAACCGATTACGTTCATCGGAACGGAAGGCGCCGACGCGTTGTTGAGCAATGCACAAGTTTCGCATCGGCTGTTTGGCTTGCCGCGTTTCAACGCGGAGCAAATGATCTCATGGATCGCCGACTGGATCGCGAAAGACGGCGCGACGCTTGGCAAGCCGACGCATTTCGAGGTGCGCGACGGGAAGTATTGATCGGTGCGCTTACCGAAACAAGTTCGTCAACGGATTGCCCGTGCACAATGGCACCGGCCGGCCGACTGCGTCGTAAAGCGGTGTGTCCAAGTCAACGCCGAGAGCATGATAGATGGTGGCCGCGATGTCCTCCGGCGAAACCGGCGAGGTGCTTGGATACGCCGCCAATCGATCGGACGCGCCATGCACCTGACCGCCGGCCACGCCGCCCCCTGCAAACACCACGGTGTTGCAAGCCGCCCAGTGATCGCGGCCCGCCTGCGGATTGATGCGCGGCGTACGGCCGAACTCGCCGAGGCAGACGACCAGCGTTTCCTCCAGCATTCCACGCTGATGCAAATCCGCGAGCAACGCCGAAAAGCCTTGATCGAACGGCGGCAACAGGTTGTTCTTGAGCAGATTGAAGTTGTCGGCGTGCGTGTCCCAGAAGGCGTCGTCGCGCGCCCAGTTGACCGTGACGAGCGACACGCCTGCTTCGACCAGGCGGCGGGCCAGCAGCAAACCTTGTCCGAACGCCGACGGTCCGTATCGATCGCGCACGGCAGCGCTTTCCATGCTCAGGTCAAAGGCGCGCCGCGTCGCCGGCGCGGTGACGAGATCGAACGCCCGGGCATAGTGCGCGTCCAGGGTTCGCGAGCTTGCCGTATTCAGCAACGCTTGTTGGCGGCGATCGATCTCGGCCACGAGCGGGCGTCTTTCGAGCAAGCGTGCCTGGGCTTCGCCCTCGGCAACCGGAAACGGCTGAAATTCGCGACGACTCGGATCTTGCGGCACAAACAACGGGTCAAACGCGTTGCCGAGGAAGCCCGCGAAGAAGCCCGGGAAAATATGATTGTTCGCCGACACCTGGTTGGCCGGCGAATTCAAGCTGATCCCCGCGGGCAACGTGGTCGGGCTGCCACGAAGCTTTTGCAACACGGCGCCAAAGGTCGGAAAGTCGCTCGGCTGATTTTGGGGATTGGTGTTCGGCCGAACGTGACGCACGCCCGTCAACATGTAGTGCATGGCGACCGTGTGCGTGTTGTCGGGATGGCTGACGGAACGGATCAACGCCAGGCGATGAGCCTCGCGGGCGATGCGCGGCACGTGTTCGCCCAGTTGAATCCCCGGCACGCTGCTGGCAATGGGACGGAACTCGCCGCGGACGTCGCTCGGCGCGTTCGGCTTGAGGTCCCATATATCCTGGTGGGCCGGAGCGCCGAAAAGAAAGACCACGATGCACGATTTCGCGCGCGGCCGTGTGTTGGACGCGTCGGCTCGCTGACGCAATAGATCGGGCAGCGTGAAGCCCAGCGGCGCCAGGGCGCCGGCGCGCAGCCATTCGCGGCGAGTGAATCCTTCACAGGATCGAAGCATCGAGCTTCCCAGAGAAAGCATGGCTGGACTCCCGTTGCCTCATGCCAACACTTCTCGGATGACATTGCCGGCGACGTCGGTCAGACGGAAATCGCGGCCGTTGAATCGATACGTCAAACGCGTGTGATCGATGCCCATCAGGTGCAGGATGGTCGCCTGGATGTCGTGCACCGACGCGCGATTGTGGACGGCGCGGTAGCCGAAGTCGTCGGTGGCGCCGTAGTGGACGCCGCCGCGCGAGCCGCCGCCAGCGAGGAAGATGGTGTGGGCGTGCGGATTGTGGTCGCGGCCGATGGCGCCTTGTGAATCGGACGTGCGGCCAAACTCGCCGCCCCAGACGACGAGCGTCGAGTCGAACAGGCCGCGCGCCTTGAGGTCGGCGATCAACGCTCCGACCGGCTGATCGACGCACGCCGCGCAATCGCGATGGTTGACGTTGATATCGTTATGCCCGTCCCACGGCACATCATTGACCGCGCCGCCGGAGATGCGCGTCGCGCTGAAGAACACTTGCACGAACCGTACGCCGCGCTCCACCAAGCGGCGGGCGATAAGGCATTGCCGGCCGAACGTCGCGGTGTCGGGGCGATTGATGCCGTAGAGTTCATTCACCTGCGCCGTTTCGCCGCGCACGTCGAGTGCTTCCGGAGCAGCGGTCTGCATGCGGTATGCCAGCTCGAACGATTGGATACGGGCTGCAAGGTCCGCCTGCGCGGCGCGCGGTTGTTGATGTTCCTCATTCAACTCGCGCAGCAAATCGAGCTGCGAACGTTGTTGCACATCGTTCATCTGTGGACTGCGGGCCAGATTCGCGATCTCCTCGCGGCGGCGCGAGTCGAGCGTCAAGGGTTGAAAGTTCTTCGGCAAGAAGCCGGGCGTCCAGATGTTGTCGTCGCCGCGCGGCTTGGTGTCGTGCATGACGACGAACGCGGGCAGGTTCTCGTTCATCGAGCCGAGGCCATAGGTGAGCCACGAGCCCATGCACGGATAGCCGGGCCGATTGACGCCGGTCATCAATTCGACGGCGGCGTGGGCGTGATTGTTTTGCGACGTGTAGCAGGAATGGATGAACGCCATGTCATCGACGTGCCGCGCGGTGTGCGGCAGCAATTCAGACACCCACGAGCCGGACTGGCCATGTTGAGCCCAGCGGAACGGCGACGCCAGACAGCGGCCGCTCGTCGTGAAGAAGCCGGTGCTTGGATCGGCGCCGGCGAGCGCCTGACCGTTGCGGCGCTGCAGCTCCGGCTTGTAGTCGAACGTATCGACCTGCGATGGGCCGCCGGCCATGAACAGGAAGATGACCGATGTGGCCCGTGGCCGATGGTGCGGCGGCCGGGCGGCGAACGGATTGAGCGGATCGAGGGCCACGGCCGGGGCAATCGGTGCCGCCCGGGTTTCAAGCTGCGTGAGCGCCCCGGCTGCCA
>DAIOGM010000104.1:0-6118 GCA_036745215.1 Gemmataceae bacterium | reverse complement strand
TGCGGCGCTGCAGCTCCGGCTTGTAGTCGAACGTATCGACCTGCGACGGCCCGCCGTTCATGAATAGCCAGATGACGGAGCGTGCCTTGGGCGCGTGATGCGGCCCGCGCGATCCCGTCTGGCCGACGGCGTCTTCATTCAAAAGGGACGCCAACGCCAGCGAGCCGAGGCCCATGCCTGCGGTTTGCAGGAAGCGGCGGCGCGAGGGAAGGCGGATCGAATCTTTGCTCATCGGTGGGAACCTCGATTAATACGACCATCACTGATGTTTGGCCAATTCTCCAACCTGATCGCGAAGCACTTCAATCAACTTGAACGCGGCGACGCCATTGTAGGTCTTGCCGTTGCGTTCTTGCTGAAATTCAACGCGCGACGTCACGACGCCGAACGGGGCCTTCGGATGCAGCCGCGTTTCGACCTTCAATTGCCATTTGCGTGATTCTTGCTCGTAATCGAACTTTCCCGACACGCCGCCGCAGGTCGCTTTGCCGAATACCGTATTCAATTCGACGCCTTTGATGGGTTTCTTTTCTGTCATCGCACCGGCCAAGATAAAGGTCGGCAGAAAAGACCAGCGTTCGTCATGCGGATGCTTCTCCAGGAGTTCGGCCCGGATCGGCTCATTCGGGCGAACCTTGCGAGTGTACCAGCATTTCAAAATGCATTCCTGCGGCGACGCACCTTCCTGGAGGAATTTCTCGGGGATCAAAACCTTGTAGATGATCCGGTACTTGTCATCCGCCTCAGCCGTATTGATGTCGATCTCCAGCCAGCGCAGCTTGACCTCGGCAACCTCAAGCCGGCCAACCGACGCGATCTTGACGCTGCCTTGCTGGACGATTTTTTGTCCTGCCTGTTCGTGAGTGATTTCCATTTCGTAAACCGCGCCCGTCTTGTCTTCGGGAAGCGCGAAAACCAGGCCGTCCGCCGCGGCCGATGATAGCGAGCAAAGTACGAAAGCCAGTGCGAATGCCGGTTTCCACATGAGCGAAGCTCCATGATGGTCAATCAGTTCCAGGACCGTCTAATTCGTGAACGGCAACGTACCTTCTTCCACGAGTTTGGCAACCGCCAATTGAATGGCATCGCGCGTCACTTCCGGAATCACAACCATCCCAGGCTGTGCGATGAACGGTCGCCCCTGCTCGGACTCGACTTCCAAATCCTGAGCGAGGCGAACGGGATCATAAAAAAAGAGCGGCTGAATATCGCCGTTTGCAAAGCGGATTTCGATCCCCTGAAGCCAACCTTTTTCCTTGGCCTCCCACTCGCCGCGTTCGTCAAACCATTCGGGAAATACAATCTGGAACGATTCTGTTAATTTCATGATCGGTACTCACACAGGCTTCAACGCGATCGTCGCCAACTCGGCTTCGTATTGTTCAAAGCTCATTTCAAATGCCGGCGCGATTTCAAAGTGATGCGGGCTCTTGCCTGTCTTCACGACCCACAGGGCGGGCGGAATCAGTCCGACCTCGTAGGCGCCGCCAAACCGGCCCAAACCATCGGGAATGTCAAAAACGGAAACACCGCGAGTCGGCAATACCAGGCCCGTCTTACGATTGATGATAACATCAATACGACGAGGAGCCAAGCTAGGCCCGCCTCGGTAGTAGGTGCTCATCAGTGCCGTCAATCCACGTAGATAAACTCATTCAAGCACAACATCACCTGGCAAAAATCAACAATCGCTTGCTCGCGCGCCGCCGGCGTCATGCCGTAGCTCGCAGCCTGCCGATCGATGAACGACTGCATGCGTTCCCGCTCGCTCTCTGTCGGGCGGCGGGCCAGTGCGGTCAGATAAGCTCGCTCGATCAAGGCCGCGGAATCATCCGCGGGCTTGGCCTTGATGCGTGCAGCGAACTTCTGGGCGGCGCCGCGCACCAGCGGCGAGTTCATGAACGCCAGCGATTGCGTCGGCACCGTCGTCACACTGCGCTCGCCGACGGACTGCATCGCTTCGGGCATGTCGAACATCTGCAACAGCGGCACCATCTGGCTGCGCTTCACCGTGAGGTACACGCTGCGGCGCGGAATGTTGGCGTCGAGCGTGCCGACGCCGTACATCTTCGCGTCGAGCGTGCCGGCGACGGCGAGCACGGCATCGCGAATCACTTCCGCTTCGAGGCGGCGCGTCGGATGCCGCCACCAGAGCAGGTTTTTCGGGTCAGCCTGCTGCGCCCTGGCGTTCACGTCCGGCGCGAGTTGATAGACGGCACTCGTCATGATCAGCTTGTGAATCGGCTTGAGCTTCCAGTTGTTCTTGATCAGCTCGCGCGCGAGGTAGTCGAGCAACTCCGGATGCGTCGGGGCGTCGCCTTGAATGCCGAAGTCGTTCGGCGTGCCGACGATGCCCTTGCCCATGTGATGCTGCCAAAGGCGATTGACCATGACGCGCGCGAGAAGTCGGCCCGCGCCGTGCTCGGGGTCCGTCATCCAGTTGGCGAGGGCGATGCGCGGCTCGACAGTCCTCCCCCTCACCCCCGGCCCCTCTCCCGCGGGGGGGAGAGGGGAGGAAAGCCAGCGATCGTCGCGCTCGTTGGCGTTCATCAACACCTGCACGAAGCCGGGCTTGGCGAGTTCGCGCTTCTTTTCGACTTCGCCGCGGATCAGGAAATGCACGTCGCCGCCCTTGTTGCCGGTCGCGGAGAAGACGTTGACGAGCTTCGGCTTCGGCTCCTTTTTGGCGTGCTCCTCGACCGCGCGATAAACTGCATCGACTTGCGGATCGAACTTGCGCAGCCAGCGGCCGATCGGCTCGCGCTGGTGCGGCGCGATTGGCTCTGTTTCATGGCGGGCGGCTGCGCGTAGTTCGGCGGCGTGTTGATGATCGCTTGCATCCGCGATTTTCGCGAGCGGCATGCCGGTGCTGACGCTGATTCGCGTCCGGCCGATCGCGAAGTATTCGTCTTGGAACTTCAGCGACAGCGTCAACACGGTGCCGCCTTCGAAGCCGAGATTGCCGTCGATTTCGAAGACCGCGGCAGCATCTTTGCCGATTTCCTTGCCGATGGACCAACCCGTCGTACGGTCGCCGTCGATGGCGGATGCCAGCGGATACTTGGCATCTTCCACACTCGACGCGGCGGCCTTCAGGGTGACCTTGATCGGCTTCGCTTTGACTGCGGGATCGAGCGGCGTCGCGGTGACCGTCAACTCCGTCAGCACGAATACGCCCAGCGGACTGCGGCCCGGCCCATTTTTCGGCAGCGATTTATCCGCCAGCGCGTCGATCCGCAGCGCCTTGATGTTGCGCTGCAGCGTGTGCGCGACGATCGTCGTCGTGTCGTTTTTCTCCGCCTTGCCCGTTGCCAAAAGGGAGCCGTCCGCTTGCTTGACGATCGGCGACTTGCTCTTCGCGTCAACCGCATCGAGTACGTGCCAGCTTGACGTCGCCATGTCCTTGTTGGCATCGAGCCAGGTTTGCATTCGCCTGGACAACTCCGCTTGTTCGAATTCGTCGCGCTTCTTGAGCAGCGGCGCGTGCGCTTGATCGTAATCCACCTTCGCCTTCTTGAAGCCCTCGGGGTCCGTGTTCAACTTCGCGTCCAACGAATCCGTGCGGCCGAGGTTGGCGATCAGACGATAGTAATCCTCCTGCGGAATCGGATCGTACTTGTGCTCATGGCAACGCGCACAGCCGAGCGACAGGCCGAGCATCGAGGAGCCGACTGTGGCGATCATGTCGTCGAGATGATCGTAACGGATGAGCTGAATCGTCTTCGCCGTCGTCTGGCCGGGGAACGGACCGGCGACGAGGAAACCGGTGGCCGCGGTCGATTCGAGATCGCCCGGCTTCAGCAGATCGCCGGCGAGCTGCAAACGGACGAACTCATCGAACGGCATGTCGCGATTGAGCGCCTTGATGACGAAATCGCGATAATGATGCGCCGACGGCCGATCCTTGTCGAACTCGTACCCGCCGCTTTCCGCGTAGCGTACGACGTCGAACCAGTGCCGCGCCCAGCGCTCGCCGTAACGCTCGCTTTCGAGCAGCCGATCGATTACCTTTTCGTAAGCCGCTTGCGGTTTCGCGCCCGTCGTTTCCTTGAGAAGCCCCTCAACGTCCTCCGCCGTCGGCGGCAACCCCAGCAAATCGTAATACGCCCTGCGGATGAGCCGCTCGCGCGCGACCGGCCCGTTCGGCGTCAGATTCTTCTCTTCAAGCTTTACAAGGATGAAGCGATCGATCGGCGTCTTCGGCCAGCTCGCATTCTTGACGGCCGGCAACGCTCCATCGGCGAGCGGCTTGAACGACCAGAACGCCCGGCCTTTCTCGATGTCGATATCCTTCCGCACGGCCGCGACCTTGCCCTCGCGCGGGTCCGGGGCGCCCATGTCGATCCACTTGACGAAGTCGGCGATGATCTCTTTCGGCAGCGGCATCTTCGGCGGCATCTTCGTGTCGCCGTCGTGGCGCAGCGCCAGGACGACCAAGCTCTCCTTCGATTTGCCGGGCACGATCGCCGGGCCGCTCAAGCCGCCCTTGAGCATGCCGTCCTTGCTGTCGAGGAGCAGCTTGCCCTTGAGCTTGGGCGATTGCGCGGAATGGCATTCATAGCAATGCGTGACGAGGACGGGGCGAATCTTGCTTTCAAAAAACTGCACGCCCGCGGCATTTTTGTCGCCCGCCGCGGCGATGCCTGGCAACAAGAATGGCACGAGAACAAACAACCAACGTGGATGGATCGTCATGATGTCAAGCTTCGCGAGGAGGAAATCAGGCGGGGTTTGCGATTTGCGTATTGTATCCGATGGAATCCGTGCGGGTCGAGGGAAAAGTGGCGGATCGCGAGATTGCGAACCGTTGGCCGCCGCCCCACTCCACGTACCCACGTGCCCAACAGCACTTGGGTAACTCGAATTGCGAAAAACACGGCGTTTATTGGCAAAATCGGGCCACTTCCCCACGTGCGCGCGCCTCACGGCACGATTTCAATGGCAACGAACCTTGCAATTTGCGAAGGAATTGCACTCAATGCCCGCCATGGCAGGCCCAATTCGAACGCGTATCTACGCCAACGGCGTTGCATCTCCAAGCCCGGCGTCGCGAGCGCAGCGAGCGCATGCCGGGTCATTCATGATAGCGTCTTCGACCCTGAATGGGTCGGATCAGCGGGTTGCCGTCAGGTTGATGTAACGCCGTCGGCGTAATCGAAATGCGCGACGATTCCCCAGGGTGCGCTCGCTGCGCTCGCGACCCTGGGCTTCGAGATTCAACGCCGTTGGCGTAATCGGGCTGCCAAATTGATTCTCGTTCACCCATTTACTTCGTGCGCGGCTCTGCCAGGTATTCGCGCAGCCGTTTCACGCTCTTGGCAACCGCGGCATCCTCGTCGCCATACTTCGGATGCAGGTAATCCACCTCAATGGCGAGCAATCCCTGGTAACGCGCTTTCTTCAAATAACCGATCACCTTCGCGATGTCGATCAATCCATCGCCCAGGGGGACGCTCGGCCAAAAACTGTAGTCGCGCGGGTTGCCTCGATACGCGGTAAGGTCCTTGATGTGCGTGGCGCGCGAGAACGGCGCCAATTTTTCGGCGACGACGTGCGGGTCCTCGAACATGCGCAGATTGTTGCCGGTGTCGAGGCAGATGCCGAGCCAGGGGGAGTTGATCGTCGTGATGAGATCGATGATTTCGTCGGCGAGCATGTCGATGTGGTTTTCGACGGCGAGGACGATGCCATGATCTCGAGCGGGGCCGACGAGCTTTTTGAGCATGCCGCCGAGTTGGCGTTTGTGCACGGCCCACGACGCGGGCCGAGTCCGCCTGCTGCCGCCCGCGATGCGCATCACCGATGCGCCGAGCCGTTTCGCATACGCAAGATGTTGCACGAGATCCTTGGCCGCTGCGCGATCGGTGCCGGAACGCAAGCCGTTGGGATGGCCCCAGGCCCAGACGCGCTCGACGCACTGCTCAAGATTCAGCGGGCGAGCCGCCCCGGGTTGCTGCCCGACTACGACCGAGACTTGCTCGAGCGGGAATTGCGCCTTTTCCCCGACTGGTACATCGCGCGGCAGCTCGAGCGCGAGCTCGACGCGGCACAACTGCAGACCCTGGAGAAAGCGTTTTCGACGATCCTCGCGAACAACCTCGGGCAGGCGCGGGTGTTC
>DAIOGM010000103.1:14428-18632 GCA_036745215.1 Gemmataceae bacterium | reverse complement strand
CATCGCGTACGCCGGCTCGTTGCAGGTTCACTTGAAGGCAATCAGCAACGCGTACAGCTCGATTCAGGAGATTCGCGCCAGTGCCGAACGCGTGTGGGAAATGCTTGAAGTCGATCCCGAAATCAAGGATGCCCCCGATGCCGTCGCGCTAGCCAACGTGCGCGGCCACCTCGTCTTCGAGAACGTCACGTTCGGCTACGAACGCGATCGGCCGGTTTTGCAGGACGTCTCGCTCGACGTGTTGCCGGGCAAGGTCGTGGCGATTGTCGGTTCCACCGGCGCGGGCAAGACAACGCTGGTCAACTTGTTGCCGAGGTTCTTTGATCCCTGGCTAGGAAAGGTGTTGCTGGATGGCCACGATTTGCGAGCGATTCAGGTCAAGAACTTGCGCGAGCAAATCGCCCTCGTTTTGCAAGAGCCGTTCTTGTTCCCGTTGACCGTGGCGGAGAACATCGCGTACGGCCGGCCGAACGCCAGTCGCACCGAGATTGAATCCGCGGCGCGTGCAGCCAACGCGCACGAGTTCATCATGAATTTGCCCGAAGGATACGACACGCACCTCGGCGAGCGCGGCGCGACGCTTTCCGGCGGCGAACGGCAACGCCTGGCGATCGCCCGCGCCTTTCTCAAGGATGCGCCGATCCTGATCCTCGATGAGCCGACCAGCGCGCTCGACGCCGTGACCGAGAAATTGCTATTGCAAGCACTGGCGCGTCTCATGCATGGGCGGACGACGTTGATCGTCGCGCATCGACTGTCAACGATTCGCCATGCGGACATGATCATCGTTCTCGAACACGGGCAAGTCGTCGAAATGGGCACACACGATGAGCTTCTGCTGGGCGATGGCCGTTACGCGCGTCTCCATTCGTTGCACACCGGCAAAGAACCCGCCGCGGCCATGGCGTGAGAGGGCGTGAAAACGTGTCGGATTACGGCAACATCGCGAATCACCCCGGTCGGCTCTGCTTGTGGGCCGCTCGGTACGCGGTGCGCCGCTGGCCGGCGCTGACGGGCGTTCTGTCGTGCACGCTCGTGAAGATCCTCTTCGACGTGCTCAAGCCTTGGCCCATGAAAGTGCTGGTCGATTACGTCCTCAAGGAAGAGCCGATGCCCGAGAGCGTCGCCGGCGTCGTCGCCGCGCTGCCCGGCGCGGTCACGCCGCAAAGCCTCGTTCTCTGGTGCGTCGCCGCGACCGTGCTTCTGTTCATTCTTGCGAAGATTTTGCAACTCCTGTCGGCGTGCGCGAACATCGCCTTCGGTCAGCGGATGATCTACGATCTGGCGACCGATCTCTTCGGACATCTGCAACGGCTGTCGATGCGTTTTCACAGCCGGCATTCAGTGGGCGATTCGATTCGCCGCGTCACGTCCGATTGCGGCTGCGTCGCCGTCATCGTGCGCGACGCGCTGTTGCCGGTGATCACCGCCGTCGCGACGCTCGTGATCATGTTCGTCATCCTTTGGCAACTTGACGCGGCGCTGGCGATGTTGTCGCTTGCGGTCGTGCCGTTCATGGCGTTGATCTTTCGCTATTACGCCGGGCCGATGCTGGAGCGTAGCTACGAGCAACATGAGGTTGAAGGCAAGACGTACGAAGTCGTCGAGCAAACGCTGTCTGCCATCCCGGTCGTGCAGGCGTTCGGCGGCGAGACACGCGCGACGCAGCGATTTCGCGACGTCAATGACGACGTCATCGGCGCCGCGCTGCGGACCATTGACGTTCAGCTTCGCTTCAAGGTTCTGATGGGTCTCACGACGACCTTGGGAACGGCCGCGATTCTCTGGATCGGCGCGATGCATGTTCTGGACGGCACGCTGACGCTCGGCGGCATCCTGGTGTTTCTGGCATATCTCGCGTCGCTTTATGGGCCGCTCGAAACATTGATGTACACGTCCTCGACCATCCAGGGCGCCGCCGGCAGCGCCAAGCGCGTGCTAGAAGTGCTCGGCACGAAGAAGGAAATCGAGGACGCTGCCGATGCCGTCCCGTTGACGGACGCGCGCGGCCATCTGACGCTCGAAAACGTCACGTTCGGCTACGAGCCTGAGCGACCGGTTTTGTGCGATGTTTCACTCGAGATTTTACCCGGCAAAGTCGTGGCGATCGTCGGCGCAACCGGCGCGGGCAAGACGACGCTGGTCAGCCTGTTGCCGCGGTTCTTTGATCCATGGCAAGGCAGCGTGCGGATTGACGGCCACGATCTGCGCAAGCTTCAGATCAAAAGCCTGCGCGAGAACGTGGCACTGGTGCTCCAGGAGCCGTTTCTGTTTCCGTTGACCGTGGCGGAGAACATTGCCTATGGCCGGCCGAACGCCACACTCGAAGAAATCGAGGCCGCGGCGAAAGCGGCGAACGCGCACGAGTTCATCGTCAAGTTGCCGCTCGGTTACGACACGCGTCTCGGCGAACGCGGCGCGACGCTGTCCGGCGGGCAACGGCAGCGAATCTCAATCGCCCGAGCCTTTCTCAAGAACGCTCCGGTGCTGATACTGGACGAACCCACGAGCGCGCTTGACGCGGCGACCGAGAAACTGCTCCTAGACGCCATGTACCGATTGATCAAGGGACGCACGACGCTCATCATCGCGCATCGCCTCTCGACGATCCGGAATGCCGATCTGATCGTCGTCGTCGATCACGGCAAGATCGTCGAGGTGGGCACGCACCAGGAATTGCTCGGCTTGACGGGCCGTTACGCAAATCTGCACGCCTTGCAGATGGGCTCGGCAGCGGTGGGGTCGTGAATGGCAGCCAACGATTCGATCCTGGATCCCTGGCGCGCCGACGCTTTGCCGGCGAACGTGCGCGTCGGCGCCAACACGGTCATCGGCGGAACGTACGCCTTCAAGCGATTCCGCAGCAAGCGCGAATTGGCCCTGGTCATCGGCAGTCATTGCACGCTCGACGGGACGCATTTCGCGGTCGGTGAAGAAGGCCGCGTCGAGATCGGCGATTTTTGTTATCTGACGAACGTCGTGCTCCTGTGCGAGGAGGCGCTGCAAATCGGGAACTATGTGGTCATCGGCTGGAACGCGACCATTGCGGACACCGATTTTCATCCGCTCGGGGCCGCCGAGCGCATCGCCGACGCGGTCGCGTGTTCGCCGCTCGGAAAGGGACAAGCGCGGCCGGCAATTTTGCGGCGGCCCGTGATCATCGAGGACGACGTGTGGATCGGGCCGAACGCGACGATCTTGAAGGGCGTGCGCATCGGCGCCGGCGCGTTCGTCGAAGCCGGAGCGCTCGTGACGCGCGACGTGCCGCCAGGCGTGCGCGTCGTCGGCAACCCGGCACAAGTGCTCGAGGAAGGCGGTTCGCGATGAGCGCGGCGCGAACGCTCGCGTGGGACTGGTACCCCGGGACGATTCCCGAGAATGTCGTCGTCGATGAAACGGCGTACGTCGAGACGACTTTCAGCTTCGCCCTCTATCGGAGCCGGCAGCCGCGCGGCGTCGTCATCGGGCGCGGCGCTTCGACGTACCTCGGCACGATGTTCGACGCCGGGCCGAATGCGCGGATTCGCATCGGCGATTACGCCCTGATTCATGGAGCGCGGCTCATCTGCGACGCGGAGATTGAAATCGGCGACTACGCGTTGATCTCCTGGAATGTCGTCCTGATGGACACGTATCGCGTGCCGCTCAATGTGGCCGAGCGTCGCAAGGAACTGGAGCGCGTGGCGCAGCGCCGGCCGCGTATGTTTGATGGCGACGTGGCCGCGAAGCCGATTCGGATTGGGCGAAACGTCTGGATTGGGTTCGACGTCTGCGTGTTACCAGGCGTGACGATCGGCGAAGGCGCGGTCGTCGGTGCGCGGTCGGTCGTGATGGAAGACGTGCCGGCGTACGCGGTTGTCGCCGGCAATCCGGCTCAAACGATCCGAATGCTGGAACGGCCCGGGGAGGCAGCGCCATGACAGGAAAGCCGCACAAGGGGAAGATTCTCGTCTTCGGGATTCTCTTCTGGTACCCGCTCGCCGGCGTGACGTACCAGTTCCTCCACTATCTCCTTGCCCTGAGGCGGCTGGGCTATGACCCGTATTACGTCGAAGATTCCGGCCGCTGGGTTTATGATCCCGCGCTCAACGATCTCACGCCCGATGCCACGCGCAACGTCGAGAGCGTCGCCGCGGTGCTGGACGCGCACGGCTTTTCCGGGCGCTGGGCGTTCCGCGGGCACTATCCCGATGGCCGCTGTTAT
>DAIOGM010000103.1:8565-14418 GCA_036745215.1 Gemmataceae bacterium | reverse complement strand
GAAAGCGCGATTCTCACGCTCTATCGCGAGGCGGATGCGTTTCTCAACGTGACCGGCGCTCAGGAAATTCGCGAGGAGCATCTCGCGTGTCCGCGCCGCATTTACGTCGAGTCCGATCCGTTTGCGATGCAAGTGAAAGCCGCCTCGGGCGACGCATCCACGCTTGCGGCCTTGCGCGCTCACGACACGCATTTCAGCTTCGGCGAGAACCTCGGCGCGCCGGATTGTGACGTGCCGGTCGAGCCATTTTGCTGGCTGCCGACGCGGCAGCCCGTCGCGCTCGAATTGTGGGACCACGCGAGCAAGCCCGGCACGGCTTATTCGACGATCACGACCTGGCACAACAAAGGCAAGAACGTCACGTATCGAGGCGAGACCTATTACTGGACGAAAGATCGCGAGTTCCTCAAGTTTCTCGATTTGCCACGCCGCACGGACGCAAAGTTCGAACTCGCCGTGCAAGTGCCGGACGACGTCAAGCACCAACTGGGCAGCCAAGGCTGGCGGCAGGTCAATTGCATTGAAATCTCGAAGGACCCGGCGTGCTATCGCGATTACATTCAGCAGTCGCGCGGCGAGTTCACCGTCGCCCGCGATCAGTACGTGCGGCCCAACACCGGCTGGTTCAGCGACCGTAGCGCTTGCTACCTCGCGGCCGGCCGACCGGTGATCACGCAGGAAACCGGTTTCAGCAAGTTTCTGCCAACCGGGAAAGGCCTGTTCGGCTTTCGCACGATGGACGACATCCTCACGGCCGTCCATGCGATTGAAAGCGATTATGCGGGGCATTGCCGCGCGGCGCGCGACATCGCGGCAGAATATTTCGACGCGGATAAAGTCGTCGGCAGCCTGATGGAGCGGGCGGGCCTGTAGAGTGCATCAGAAATGATGAAGCCGATTGCAATCGTGTCGGGTTATCTGGTCGGCAACCCGGTGGGCGGCCATGTGCTGTCCATTCTGCACTACCTCGCGGGCCTGAAGAAGCTGGGCTACGACGTCGTGTTCGTCGAGCGCTTCGAGTGGTCCAACCGCTGCTACAATCCACGCACGGGGGTTCGCAGCGACGATCCCTCGGACGGCATCGCCGAGATTACCGGGTACTTCCGCGAACTCGGACTGGGCCGGTTGTGCTACGTTGACATGAACGGCGAATATCGCGGCGTCAGTCAACCTGAGATGACCCGGCTTTGCGGTGAGTCGGCGTTTCTCATGAGCCTGTGGACGGTGACGTGGCTTGAAGAGTTCATGGAGTGCAAGAAGCGCATCTTCATCGATCTCGATCCCGGCTTCACGCAGTTCGCCATGCTGCCGACGCCGTCGCGATCGACGCCATGGTATGCGTCGCCGCTCGACTATGACGTGCGATTTTCTTATGGCACGCGCATCGGCAAGGCGGATTGTCCGATCCCGACGCATGGTCTCGACTGGCTGCCGACGCGGCCGCCGATTGCGCTGGAATTGTTGCCCGTACGCTATACTCCGGATGCGCCTTATTTCAGCACGGTCATGAGCTGGAGCAATCGCAAGCCGATCGTGTACGAGGGGGTCGAATACGGCCAGAAGAATGTTGAGTTCTGGCGCGTCGCGAAACTGCCGAGCGGGCTGGGCCCGATTTTCGAAATCGCCCTGGCCGGCGATAACGTCCCTCGCGAGGAGATCGCCGCGGCCGGCTGGCACATCGTCGATCCGCGTGAGGTGACGGCGACGATCTGGGCGTATCGCGAGTACATCGCGCAATCGAAGGGCGAGTTCAGCGTTGCCGTCAATCTTTGTGTAAGAAGCCGCAACGGTTGGTTCAGCGATCGCACGGCGGCGTACCTGGCTTCGGGAAAACCGGTAATCGTGCAGGATACAGGCTTCTCGGAGTCGTTGCCGTGCGGCGAAGGTTTGTTGGCGTTTACGACACTCGACGAGGCAGCCGCGGCCATTGAAAATGTACAGCGAGATTATGCGCACCATTGCAAGGCGGCGCGGCAGATCGCGGAGGCGTATTTCGATTCGGACAAGGTACTAGGCGACGTACTCAAGGCGAGCCGAGTCCCATTAAATTAGGGACCGGGTAAGTCCGTGTCACGCAGGATTGGAGAACGCATGGCACAACCAAGCTTGGCCAGCGTGATCATCAACAATTACAACTACGGCCGCTTCGTCGGCGCCGCGATCGACAGCGCCCTTGCGCAAACACATGCCTGCACGGAAGTGATTGTCGTTGACGACGGCTCGACGGACAACTCGCGCGACGTTCTTGCGTCGTACGGTGCGCGCATCAAAACGGTGTTCAAAGAAAACGGCGGGCAAGCATCGGCGCTCAATGCTGGTTTTGAAATGAGTCACGGCGATGTAATTCTCTTTTTAGACGCTGACGACACGCTATTGCCCTCTGCCGTGGATAACGCCGTGCGTACTTGCAAAGCCAGCGATGTTGTCAAGGCGCATTGGCCGTTATGGATTGTGAACGAACGTGGCGAGCGAACCGGGAAGGTGACGCCCAGCGCGCCGCTGCCTGATGGCGATCTCAAGGAGGTTTTGCTTCGCGACGGCCCGTTGACGACGGCGACGCCGCCCACCAGCGGGAATGCGTGGACGCGGGGGTTTCTCCAAAAAGTGATGCCGATCCCCGCCGATTATCGGCTGTGCGCCGATGAGTATTTGTACGCACTGGCGCCGGCGTTCGGAATCGTCAAGCGCGTCGAAAAGCCGCAAGGGACGTACCGCATGCACGGCCACAACGGCTATCAGGGTAAAACGCTCGACGAGAAAACTGCCTTCGGCCGGCGAATCCAAGATTTGCAGTGTGATCTGGTGGCGGCGCATCTGCGCTCGCTGGGCCATGACGCGGCGCCCGAACGATGGAAACGCAAGCAATGGTTCTGCAGGCTTGGTGAAGCGATCGCCACAATTCGTGCAGTGATTCCGCCGAGCAGCATGTTCATACTCGTGGATGACGACCAGTGGGGCGTGCAACATTCGTTGGCGGGACGAGCGTGCCTGCCGTTTGTCGAGAAAGACGGTGCATACTGGGGTCCGCCTCCGAACGACCGCGCGGCGACCGAAGAACTCATGCGCCTGCGCGCGGTCGGGGCGGATTTTCTCGTCGTCGCCTGGCCGGCCTTCTGGTGGCTCTCGCACTATCGAGATTGGCATCAGAACTTGATGATGAATTACCGTTGCATCGTTCGTAGCGACGATCTGTTAGTGTTCGACTTGAGAGAAACTCTCGTGGCACAGCGAGCGCCAGAGGTGTTATGCGAATCGCACTGATCTCCACGTTGGCGACGCGCGTACGGCCGCGTGGCAGCGGCAGCGTCGAGTCGCTCGTCTGGCTGTTGGCGTCCGAATTCACGCGGCTCGGGCATCAGGTGACCGTGTTCGCGTGCGCCGGTTCGGATGTGCCGTGCGAACTCGTCACGACGTTGCCAGGCGCGTATGGCGTCAATGGAGCGCCGGACGATTGGCAGCTTTGCGAGTGGATCAATCTTTGCCGCGCCGTGGAGCAGTCGGGGCGATTCGACGTCTTGCACAGCCACGCTTACCTTTGGGGCATGCCATTGCAATCGTTCAGCAAGGCGCCGATGGTCCACACCTTGCACGTTTGCCCGGACGAGAGTGCGGCGCGGCATTGGAGGATGATCGGCGGGGTTTGCGTGACGGCGATTTCCGAATATCAATGGACTGAATTTCCGGACCTGAAGCCGGCCGCGGTCATTCATCATGGCGTGAATGCGGCCCAATTCAGTTTTCGCGAGGCGCCGGAGGATTACGTTTGCTACTTCGGCCGCTTTACCATTGGCAAGGGGCCTCAGGCGGCGATCACGGCGGCGCGCGACCTCGGACTCCGTTTGCTGCTGGCGGGGCCGCGTAATGAATACTTCGCGAAAAAAATCGCGCCGCTCGTGGACGGACAGACGGTGGATTACATCGGTCCAGTTAGCGGCGTGGCACGCGATCGGCTGCTCGGCGGGGCGCGGGCGCTCCTTTATCCTCTGCAAGAACCGGAACCGTTCGGCCTGGTTCCCGTCGAAGCGATGATGTGCGGCACGCCCGTCGCGGCGATTCGGCGCGGCGCGGTTGCCGAAATTGTTGAGGATGGCATCACCGGACATTGTGCGGAACCGGGCGGCGATTTTGTCGCCGCGGCCGAACGGGCCATGACGCTGAATCGAAAACGCGTGCGCGACCGAGCCGCGGCCCGGTTTTCGGCGGAGCGCATGGCACAGAGCTATCTTGCGGTTTACGAGCAGCTCCTGCGGAAGGGCGTCTGATGAAAGTGCTGGTGGTCGCCCCACATCCGGATGACGAAGCGATCGGCTGCGGCGGCGCGATTTGCTTGCACGTCGCGCGCGGCGACCGGGTGACCGCCGTGTTCTTGACGTCCGGCGAACTCGGTCTGAAGCATCTGCCGCGCGACGAGGCTTGGCGCGTGCGCGAATCGGAAGCACGGGGCGCGGCCGAGGTGCTCGGGCTGTCGAGCTTGACGTTCTTGCGTTCTCCCGACTGGACGCTTGGCGACCATATCGGGGAAACGGCAGAGAAATTGCAAACGGTCCTGCGCGACGAAAATCCGGAGTTGCTCTATTTGCCGCACGCGGGCGACGCCCATCCCGATCATCAGGCGACTCTCCCGATCGTGCGCCGGGCGCTACGCGGAAATTCGCGACGCCTCCTTGGGTATGAGGTTTGGACACCGCTCGCGGAGTACGACGAGGTAAAAGACATCAGCGGCGCGATGGAGCGCAAGCTGGAAGCAGTCAAGCTTTACCGGTCCCAGCTTGGATATTATCAGTACGAGCGCGCTGTGCGTGGGCTCAATGAGTATCGCGGCGCGATGGCGGGCCGTTGCCAATTCGCCGAAGTGTTTCGTCTACTGACCGATGTCGTTGAGGAGGCGCGATGAACGGCGCGCGACGAGTGAGCGTCATCGTCAATAATTTCAATTATGACGCCTTCCTGCGCGACGCGATCGATAGCGCCTTGCACCAAACGTATCGGCCGCTCGAAGTGATTGTCGTGGACGATGGCTCTACGGACCGTTCGCGCGAAGTCATTGAAAGCTATGACAATCGAATCACGCCGATCTTCAAAGAAAATGGCGGGCAGGCATCGACGTTCAATCTCGGCTTCACACGTTGCGAGGGAGACGTGATTGTGTACCTCGACGCCGACGACGTTTTGCTGCCTGGTGCGACCGGCGCGGCGGCGAAGTACTTCGAGGATCCCGCCGTGGTGAATGTGCATTGGCCGTTGTGGCTGGTCGATCGCGACGGGAAGCGCACGGGCGACGTTTTGCCGCGACAAACATTGGCGGAAGGAGACCTGCGCGAAACCGTGATGCGCGATGGTCCTGACTGCTATCAGGGCGCGCCGACGAGCGGCAATGCGTGGTCGCGGCCGTTTCTGTCGCGCGTGTTGCCGGCGCCGGAGGTGGACTATCGCAACGGCGCGGACGGATATTTGATCACGCTGGCGCCGTTGTTTGGCAAGATGCGTGCGATCAACGAACCACAGGGGTTCTACCGCGTCCACGAGCGAAATCACTTTTGGACCGCGTCGCTCGACGAACGAAACACTCGCTCGTTGCTTCGCTATGAACACCGCGCGGCCACATTGAAGCAACGGTTGACTTCCATGGGGATTGATGTTGATGTGAACGATTGGAAGAGCCGCAATCCTTATTATCAATGGATGAACCGGCTGCAGCAGGCGATTGAGGAATTGAAAGGGATGATCGCCGACGGCGAGAGTTTTCTCTTGGTCGATGATAATCAATGGGGCACGGAATTGCTGACCGGCCGGCGTGCGATTCCTTTTCCCCAGCAGGACGGACCTTACGCACGAGCGCCGGCGGACGACCAC
>DAIOGM010000103.1:0-8555 GCA_036745215.1 Gemmataceae bacterium | reverse complement strand
GCGGTTCATGGAGCGTGACGGACAATGGTGCGAGCACCCGGAGACCGACGCCGCCGCACTCGAGGAACTCCACCGTTTGACCCATCGCGGAGCGAGGTTCCTGGTGTTCGGCTGGCCGGCGTTCTGGTGGCTCGATCACTACGTTGGGCTAGGTCGCCATCTGGATGCGCGATTCCGGCGCGTCGTGGAAAACGATCGCCTGATTGTCTTCGCTTTGAAAACGCCCGCGTGAGGTGACGACATGGACAAGCTGCGCGTCTTATACATCGTGCATCACTTCCCGCAGATATCGGAAACGTACATCCGCACCGAACTCGAGGCGCTCGAAGGCAAGTGCGACGTCAAGGTCATCAGCCTGAATCGAGCGAATGCTCCGTATTGCAATCACGTGCCCTATCTCCTTTCGGACGATCCCGCCTTGATCCGCGCGACGATCGACGCATTCCGCCCGCACGTCTTGCATACGCATTGGCTCGGCCTGGTTCCGACGTTGGCCTACTTCGCAGGATTCTACGCGAAGAGTCCGATGAAGCGGTCGATACCGTTCACCGTTCGCTCGCACTCCTTCGATGTGCTGGATGCGGACGGACAATACGCGCGAGAAGCGGCGCCGATCGTCAATAGCGATCTGTGCCTGGGCGTACTCAATTTTCCATTCGCGCGGCCCTATCTCGAAAAGGCCGGCTTTCGCGGCGACAAGCTGCATGATTGCTTCCCGGTCGTTCATTATCGACGATTCCTCGACCGCTCACCGAACGGCGACGCGGTGATGAATGTCGGCGCCTGTTTGCCCAAGAAGCAAATGGATGACTTTCTCAAATTGGCGTCGTCGTCTCCCACCAAGCGCTTTGACCTGTACGCGATGGGCTACAACGTCGCCGAGATGGAGCGGCTGAACAAGAACACCGGCGCGCCGGTCACGATTGTTCCGCCTGTCGAGCCCGAGGCAATGCCGGCGGAATACAAGAAGCATCGCTGGCTCGTCTACACCGCGGCGCCCGCGTTCAATACGGTCGGGTGGCCGATGGCGATCGCGGAGGCGCAAGCGTCCGGCGTCGGCGTGTGCATGCCGAATCTGCGTCCGGACCTGCGCGATTACGTCGGGCGGGCCGGGTATCTGTACGACTCCATCAACGAAGTTGCCGACATTATTGCGAGGCCGTACGCGCCGGAGTTGCGCGAGCTCGGATTTGAACAGGCGAAAAAGTCGGACGCCTTCGAACACATCAATCTTCTGCTCCACTTGTGGCGTCGAGCCGGCGAGACGGACTATCGCTCGGCGACTGCGGCGGCACCGGCACAATGGGAATCGAAGGAGCGATTTTCGACGGCGATGCACGAGATATCGGCATTGACGACAGGGACGGACACGTTTCTTCTTGTGGATGAGGCGCAGTTCGGCGCCGCGTTGCCGGTGCAGTCGCGCGTGATTTCGTTTCCTGAAGCTGAAGGGCAATACGCCGGGCCGCCCGCGAACGATGAGGCGGCCATTCACGCCCTGGAACAGTCGCGCCTTTCCGATCAAGCGAAGTTTTTGATCTTCGCCTGGCCGGCGTTTTGGTGGCTCGATCATTATGCCGGCCTGACGCGGCATTTGCGGTCGAAGTACCGTTGTGTGCTCGAGAATGAACGTCTGGTCGTCTTCGATCTGCAACAATGAGGACCGCATATGGACCGACCCCTGGCCAGCATTGTTATCAGCAACTTCAACTATGAGCGCTTTCTGACGCAGGCGATCGATAGCGCGCTCAGTCAAACTTTCGCCAACGCCGAGGTGATTGTCGTTGACGATGGATCGACGGATCGCTCCCGCGAAGTGATTGAGTCCTATGGACAGCATATCAAGCCGGTTTTCAAGAAAAATGGCGGCATGATGTCCGCGTACAATTCGGGCTTTTCAGCATGTCGAGGCGATATCATCGTTTTCCTGGATGCCGACGATCTGCTGTTGCCTTCCGCGTTGGCGAAGGTAGTCCCAGGATTTCGGGATCCTGGCGTCGCCAAGGTGCACTGGCCCTTGTGGGAAGCGGACGAGCGAGGCGAAAAAACCGGCAACGTCATACCGGGGCAGCCGTTGCTCGACGGCGACTTTCGCGAAAGCACTCTGCTGCGAGGCCCCGATTGTTATGTGAGCCCGCCGACCAGCGGCAACGCATGGTCGCGGGCATTTCTCAAAAAAGTGCTGCCCGCGTCCGAATCCGATTACCGGCAACACGCAGACACTTACCTGGCGACGCTCGCTCCCCTTTTCGGCCTCGTCGGCCGCGTCGATGAACCACAATCGCTTTATCGGATTCACGGCAACAACGACTACGCGTCGCGCTCGACGGCAGAGAAGAACCATCGCAACTTGCTCATTTACGATCGCCGCTGCGAATCGCTCAATGAATGCTTGGCGCGTCAGAACATCGCAGTGAATCTCGATCGCTGGAAGCAAGACAATCGCTATTACACGTGGATGCAACGTCTCCACCAGACGACCGAGGAACTAACGGCACTCATTCCGGCCGGCGAGACGTTTCTGTTCGTGGATGACGACCAGTGCGCCGATCGCTGGGGCGGCAGCAGCTTGATCGACGGCCGAAAGGCCTTGCCGTTCCTCGAGCGGGACGGGTGCTACTGGGGGCCTCCCGCCGATGATGAAACTGCGGTGCGCGAACTCGAACGGCTTCGCCGCGCCGGTGCGCATTTCATCGCGTTTGCCTGGCCGTCGTTCTGGTGGCTGGAGCATTATGCCGGTTTTCAACGGTACCTCGGCTCAAACTTCGATTGCGTGCGCCGAAATGAACGGCTCGTCGTTTTCGACTTGCGGCGTGCGACGGCGGCGACTCTCATGTTCGTGCCGGTCGAGCCAAGGGAAGAGGGCATGAAGCAAATCGAAGGCATTTGGCTTCCCGAATCCGATACGCATTTTGAAAAAATGTTTCCCCAGTATCCAAAGGTCAAGGGCAAGGCCACCTACCAGTATCACGAGCTTCAAGCATGTTTGAATCATTGTGAAAATCGTCGTGTCGCCGTTGATATCGGCGCCCATGTCGGCCTGTGGTCGATGCATTTGTGCGATCATTTTTCCCAGGTGGTTGCCTTTGAACCTGTATTTGTTGAGTGCTTGCGCCGCAACCTGGAGGGGTTTGCCAATGTGGCCGTGCATCACGTCGCCTTGTCGAATCAATCCGGCAGCGTGGAAATGGAAATTGTGAAGAGCAACAGCGGCGCGACGCATATTGCAAAAAAGTCGAATGGGAAAGGGAAACCAATACAAACGGCGCGCCTTGACGACTACAAACTTGCAGAAGTTGACTTTATCAAAGTCGACGTCGAGGGAAGTGAGTACGGCGTGTTGTGTGGAGCCAAAGAAACGATGCTTCGCTCCAGGCCCGTTGTCATATTTGAGCGGAAGGGCCACGATGTGAGAACGTTTGGCGAAACGCGCAGTTGCGTCGAGTATATGCAATCGTTGGGAGCCCATGTGCTTGAAGACCTGGAAAAAGACGTCATCATGGGCTGGGGTAGCACCGTATCGTGAGTCAACATCATGGACCAATTATCGAATCTCGGCGCTCGAGAGCCATCGGTTGCCTTCACTTTTTGCGTTGAACCAGGCCGCCTGGAATGGGAAGCGCGTCTTTTGGTTGAGTCCATCCGCCAATTCGGCGGCCGATTCGCCAATGCCGTCATTTACGCAATTCAGCCGCGCGGCATCGACCCCCTGCGGCCGGAGACGATCGCGTTGTTTGAGCGCGCCGGCGTTATTCATCGCGCGGCCAACCTCAACAAGGAGTACGCGCCCTGGCCGACCAACAATAAAGTCTATGCCGTCGCCGATATCGAAAGCGTCGCGACAACCCAGTTCGTTGTATTCTTGGATACAGACTCAATCATCGTCAACGAACCGGTTGAGTTTGTCCTCCGCGATGGAGTTGATCTGGCGGTGCAGCCGACGCTAAGGCAGTTTCGAGGCAGCACGGGGCCCGGCGATGCGAGCGATTCGTTTTGGTTGAAGCTGTACCAGATGTGCGAAGTCCCTGAGCCGCCGTACGTCTCGACGATGCTTGACCGGGTGCGGATTCGAGGCTACTACAACGGCGGACTTGCGGTATTTCGACGCGAAGCGGGATTGGGACGGCGTTGGCTCAAATACCTCAGGCGGATTGGGCCGACCATTCCGGGAGATGTGCGTTACAATATGGACCAGTTCGCACTCGCGCTCATTGCCGCGGGAATCCCTGGGCGCGTCCAACTGCTCCCAAGCATTTACAATTACAACATCGCCCGCCGGCACGAGTTCGTCGTTGAAACGGATCGCAATATTAACTTGGATAGCCTCGTGCATATTCACTATCACGAAGCTTTTCGGCAGCCGGGGTTTCTTGCGGCGCTTCGGCCGGCGCTTGATCCAACGGAAGAACGTTTTCTTTGGCTTTCGCGACGGTTGCCTCTTTCAGCGACTTAGTATTACTTTTCAATCGCTTTCAAACTGAACGCGGCTGCCGTCTTGACATCTCCATCCTTTTCACGCGCCATTGCTTGCAACACGACTGTCGCGGCGCGCGCCTCCGAGCCGAACTCGCCAAGAGCGTATGCGGCGGCCACGCGCACGGGTTTCTCACGATCGCTGAGCGCTTGCGTCAAAAGCGGCACGACGCTGCTTGCATCCTGCCGGATCAAGCCGAGCGAGGTTGCGGCCTGTGCGCGTACATATGGGTCGCGATCTTTTAACGTGTTCCTGAGTTCTACGATTGCCCCGGCGGCCTCGGGGCCGATTTGTCCCAGTGCCCCTGCCGCGCTCAAGCGAACGTTGGTTTCACTGTCTTTCAAGAGCTTCGCCAGCTCGGGGACTGCATCTTTCGCGTGAGCCCCACCCATGCTCCAGATTGCTTCCGCCGCCTTGGCCCGCGTTTGGCTGTCTTGGTCCGAAAGCGCCGCGAGCATGTCGGGAAAGATGTCTTTGACTTTGAGCGCACCCAGTGCGGTGATGGCTTCGCGTTTTGCGGCCGGATCACCACTTTTCAAAACTTCACGCCAGTACCGGGCCGGCTTGCCATGATGCGTCGGTTCGCGATTACGCGTTAACCAAACAATCAACAGTAGACAAACAACAGCCGCGATTGCCGCACCGCCCCAAATCGCTTTCTTCATGCGAACCTCTTGGCCATCATTGGGCGTGCGGAATGATGGGATGGGACGTTAACACAATCAAACGGTAGAGTTTCTCAAGCGCGGCAATACGCAATCTGCATCGCGCTGCGGAGCGTCGAGCATCTTTGGTCACTCGCTCGGCGTTGCACGATTCGGACACAAAACGTCTTGTCACACGAGAGCCTGTCCTTTTCATTTTAGAAACGCAAAGCCAACAATGTTCCCAAAACGCGATCCGAGAATTGACCGAAAGCAAAAGGGGTTGCGTCGATTTAACGCAACCCCTGAAAGCTCAAGGAATGCCGAAGAGAGGACTCGAACCTCCACTCCCTAACGGGAACCAGCTCCTGAAGCTGTAAGGGCACCATTTCGTTTACATCGCTTTTTCCTCGAATCTGCGTTGCAAGGTCTTATGTAATTCGCAGATGCACCGACACGACCTTGCGTCTATCTCGCACCAACATTGGCTCTGAATGGCCAATGATGTTCCCAAAATGTTCCCAAAGTGGGCTCTGCCGAATTGTACACAACCCGTTCGGTCAGCGGCAACTGCCGTGGCGGTTTCTTTGAAAAAAATGAAATGGCAGATCGTGATGTTCGGCGCCGGCGATGAGACAAGGCAGCTCGCCAAGGATGAATGCCGCATCAGTTGACGTGCCGGTATGGATTGGGGTCGGGCAGCAAACCCTCGTTGCGGACGCGGGTCAGCTCCTCGTGGGAGATGATCCACTCACTGGAGATCCCACGACCGCATTGTTTCTTCTGGGCCCGGACGCGGCCGAGTCGGCACCATTCGCGAACGGTGAACTCGGCCTTGCCAAGAATCCGAGCGACTTCGGTCGTCGAGTACCAATCCTTAACGGTTCGCTGCTCAACGAGAGACTCAAGCAAGCTCTCGATCCGTTCAAGGCGTTCGGAGATGTCCAATTCGGTTGACATCGTTCTTACTCCCGTTTGCTTCTTGCGATGGCCCACGTGCGTCAATTCTCAGGTCATCAGGATCCATCGGTGGCATTGGCATGTCGGTTGAGGCATCGAACACCAAGGGAGCGTCGGCTTCTTCGCTGGGTTCAGAATCAACCTGTTGCCAATCGATATCCGAATCCGCTGCCCAATCATCTTCCTCGTCATCGTTCGAGCAACTGGGAACGCGTTGGCCCCAACTGATCCATCCGTCCGAAACGGACTCGTCAAAAAGGTGAAGGCGTGGATACGGGCTAACGAGTTCGACAAGCGTCTTGGCGAGGTAGGGCTTCCAATCCGACTGAACGGAACGATCCGGCTCGAAAAACCAACTGCGTGGGCGATAGCCCGAAAATGGGGCGTCGCCGCGGACACCGAGCAGAAGGTGTTGATGACCGATACCCCAATAGCTGCCATCGCCGTGTTCCGGTGAGACTACAACGAGACTCGCCGCGTAGATGAATCCCCATGATTCGATAACGTGCATCGCCTCGCGAAGAAACCGATCCGGCGTCCAGATGTGAAGGTGGGATGACGAAGCCGCAAGCTTGGTAATTGGCAGCGCGGCGAGTGCTTCGACCGTGAATCTCTGCCGATCGAACTTGGAACCGCGGCGTTGCAAGCCGTCGGTCGGCCACGGCGGTTCGGCGTAGATTGTGCTGAACTGACGATCCTCCTCGATCAACTTCTCCAGCGAGTTCGTGTAGCCGAATACACGCGGTGTCGGGTCATCTCGTTGATTCATGGGGCGGCCCGAGTCATCTGCCTCCCTGACCAGGCGAGCGGCAACGTCGGACAGCATGCGATGGGCTACGAGCAACTGCGAAATGATGTCGCCGTTGTTGTTTGTCAGGTCGATCATGTGAATCTCCTTTGGTCACGAGTCACCTGGTCTTTTCCACGGTGCCGTTCGCGGCCGGCTTGGCGCCGGTGAGGTTGGCCTGGCCCGTCTTGAGATTCAGGAGCTGGCGAAATGCCTTCCACGACAGGAACGCGTCCTTGATCGTGCCGTCCTCGAACGTGACGGTGAACGGGATCATCGCAGGCATTCCCATGTCGAGATCGAGCGGGGGCGGTTCCTCGAAATCAAGGCCCATTTCCTGCACCTGGCCGTGCATCGGTCACCGGAAAATCTGGCGCTGGCGTTTTACGATTTCCCATTCGAACCCTATGCGCCAGTGCGGCGGCAGCTCCTGATGCTACTTCGGGAAGTGAACGCTGTTCGCCGCCGGGCCGGCTTTCAAGTGCTGCCGATCGAGGTTCTGCCACTGCGGCGACGAATCGTGAAGCCGTTTGGAGATGACGTATCCTTCGGGAAGGGTGCAAATGCGGCCTGCCGAGCTGAACTGCTAGGAGCCAGGGGACCCGGGACCGCGTCGGTGGGAGGGGCCGCGTCGCTCACCGTCCAGCTCCTTTCGGAGCTACCAGACGAATCCCTGAAACTGGAACGTTGAGTTCTGTCCGCTTCCGAAGAATGGAGCTACTTCTGATTCGATGGAGCGCAGTGCCATGCCGCTCATTAATTCACCGTGCGGGTGGTCGATCGCGGAAAGTGCCTGCCTCATTCGGCGGTGATGTCACGACGGCCGCAATAGCTCGACCAGTTCTTGGTCTCGGCGATGCCAACCCGCCCAAACGTGCGGCGTCTCGCCGTGGACGTCTGGGATCGCTCGGTCAGCGCCTGCCTGCAGCAATAACTGCACGATCTCAATGGACGCGAACGCGGCCGCCCGATGTAGCGGGGTCTCGCCACGCGTTGGCGTACTGCCGTAGAAATTGTAACTGCAGACCCCAGGCACGGTCTTGGCGTTCACATCCGCGCCGTGATCGACCAAAAGGCGGATCACTTCGATGCCCGCGCCTCCCGCGAGAGCATGGTGCAACGGCGTTTCCATCGACTCGTCACGGCCACGGTTTACGTCTGCACCGTGGGCGAGCAACAGCTTGGCGCATTCCGCTTCGTTGACGAAGCAAAGCCCCGCCAAAACCGCCACGCCATTTTCGTTCGTTTGTGTGTTGGGGTTGGCGCCCTTGGACAAGAGATATGCAGTGATTTCCGGATGGAAGTTCAGAAGCGTGCCCGAATCGTGTTCGTCGGCCGCGTTGACGTCGGCGCCTGACTCGACGAGTGAGCGCACCCTGTCAAGGTCACCGGCTGCCACGGCTTCCATCAACTCAAGTGACCTGGGTGACATTTGCAACCCCTCACACCCCGCAGCGACCGAGATTCCGGCCTTCAGCCTGCGCGACTTATTCCTCGACACCAAGCGCCTGCAGCAGTTCAACGATTTCCCGGTAGCCTTCGCGGTCAAAGAACTCGTCGTAGGCCCCCGCCAGTCCGTTGCGGGCGCGTTTCAGCTGCCCTTCCGTGTTGGCGCCGCGACGAACAAGAATCGGAATGATCCGCTTCTGCCGATGCACGACCGCGGCGGTCAGCGGCGGCGAACCGTAGT
>DAIOGM010000102.1:0-18760 GCA_036745215.1 Gemmataceae bacterium | reverse complement strand
CGACGGCCAGCACTTCGCCGCGCTCGATTTGTAAACCGACGTTGGCCAGCGCCTGCACGCCCGGGAAGGCTTTCGAGATGCCGATGGCACGAAGAAACGGTGGCATGGAATCGTGGCTCGCGGACCGCGTCATTTCCCCAGGATCTTTTTGACTTCCGCCTCGAATTCAGCCACGTTGTCCTTGGCGATGACGCGCGTCGGCACGAAGATCGAATTGCCCGCTTCGATGCCCGGCCAGGTCTTGAGGACATCGTCGCTGCCCTTGGCGAGACTCGCGAGCACCTTGATCGACTGGTAGCCAAACTCGAAGGGATTTTGCACGATGGTGCCGACGACCTCGCCGGACTTGAGGCCTTGCAGCGTCAGTTCGTTTTCGTCGAAGGCGACGATGAGCGGCTTGGTCGCGTTCTTGGAATTGCGCGTCGCACGCAACAGCGCCGGCGGGTTGTACTCCCAGAGGCCGACCAGGCAATTGACATCGGGATTCTTGACGAGCAAATCCTCCGCCTTGGCCTGGCAATCGCTGGCGCTGGAGCTGTCGATGAACGTGCCGACGAGCGTGTAGCCATTGCCGAGATTCAGGTCCTTGGCGGAAAACGACGTCACTTTCCCCTTTTCCTTGAGGTCCTTGCCGGCGAGATAATCGAGCACGCCCTGGCGGCGCTCGATCGCGTTCGGCGATTCGGCTTCGCCGACGAAGATCGCGACGGCGCCTCCTTTGGGTAGCGCCTTTTTCACGAGTTCGCCCGCCTGGCGACCGGCACGGTAGTTGTGCGTGCCGATGTAGCATTTGCGCGCCGCCGGGTCGGGCAGGTCGTTATCGGTCATGACCAGCGCCATTTTTTTGGAGACGGTGTTTTTGTAATAGCTAAGCGTGTTCTGCGGATCGTTCGGGCTGACCGAGACGCCGGTGAAGCCGCGATTGATCAGGTCTTCAAGAATCTCGCGCTGCACCTGCGCGGTGCCCTTCGATGGCTTCCGGAAATCCAGCTCGACGTCGAATTCCTGGGCCGCCTTCTCGGCGCCTTTTTGCGCGAAGGTCCAGAACTCGTATGCGTTGTTCGAGACGAAGGCGACTTTCGGCTTTTCGCCCTTGTTGGCGTTGCCGTCCTTTTTCGGCGGCGCGTCCTTGCCGCTGCGGCAGCCGGCCGCGCTAAACGTCAATGTGAACAGCACGATGAACAAGAACGAGATGCGCGCTTTCATGGAGAGTTTCTCGCGTGATTGGGATGCTCTGAAAATATCCGAAAAACGGCGCGAAGCAAGAGCCTGGCCTATTTCGTCGTTCGCATCAATGCCGAATTTCGTGGACTACGATTCCAATCGTGGCTCGCCTCGCGAATACCGGGTGCTCCACGATTGGAATCGTAGTCCACGGATCAGTACGAATTGCAGCTTCCCGCTTGCAAACCCGATATACCCCATTATGATGATGCCAATCCGCCTCGCACCGCATTCCCGGGGGTTGCCATGATTCGACTTATTGGCGCTGCAAGCTTGATTCTTGTCACCGTGGTCCTCGTTAACGCTGACGCCGGCGACGGTAAATCGGCGGCGTTCAAGCCGATCTTGTCAAGCGACGACTTCAAAGAGTTGAGCAAACGCTCCATCGCCACGATCGAATCGATCGCGAAGTCCAGTGCCAAGGACGCCGCCGAGAAGTGCGAAGCGGAAGCGGCCATCCTCATCGGCTACACGCTGAGCGTGAAGAACGATGACGACGTGGCCAAGGTGCGCGGCGCCGCCATCCAGGCCGTCAAAACGGCCCGGAAAGGCGATGTCAAAGCGCTCAAAGATTTCGGCACGAAGATCGCCAACGCGACCAAGGCGCCGGCGGAGGTCAAGGATTGGAAAACGCACCTGAATGAGCTGCAATGGATGATGGAAAACTTCCGCGGTAAGGCCAAGGGAGGCGAAGGATTGCACGCCGATCTGCAATATGTGCAGAAGCTCAAGAACCTCAACGGCACCGAAGCGTTTCTCGGCGCGATCGCCGGCAAGAAGCTGAGCGGCGAGAACTTCGAGAAAATCCAGAAGGAGCTGCCGAACTTCGCCTATCGCGTCGCTGTCATGGGCTCGATCACGCACGAATTTGCGCCGGCCAAGGACGCCGCCCAGTGGCGCGAACTCGCCGCCCAGATGCGCGATTCAGCGGTCGCCGTAGCCGCCGCAGCGCAAAAAAAGGACGCGGACGGCATGTTCAAGGCCGCTCAAGCGCTCGAAAACACATGCACGAAGTGTCATACGGTGTTCAAGAAGAATTAGTTCCGATTCGAGTCCTAAGACCACCTCTGGCTGAGCCTAACCAAAACTGGCAAAAGCGGGGTGCGCGTTGCCTCAACTTGATGAAATATAATAAGTTACGTCAACAGAGCTTCTGCCATTTTGTTAATTGGCATAAGCCCTCGTGCGCCGTCGGAACGCCGCTGAGGCCACGAAATCGCATTTTCGGGTTTGGTTCAAACACCAATGACCATCGCGATTCATGACGAAGGCCCCGGCACGGCGAAAGGCGCGCGCTTGCAATTGAACGCGCATGTCGGCCCAAGCAGGGCAGATTTTGAACTTTGCCAATTTCCCGGCAATCGTCATTTGCTTGGCCGAATTAGCGGTAACACAGGCGGCGTCGCGCTTTCCTCCGGCGGATTGCGCAATTGGCCGTAGCGGACGTGCTCGAACGGATCGGGCAAATTGTATGGCACAAACGGCACTGGCCGCTCTCGCGTCGGCGTGATGCGCTTCATCGCCGCGTCCAGGCTCGCTTCGAATGCCGGTTCGCCAAGCGACGCGCGATCGACCATCGGCCGCGCCAGGGTCGGCAACGGCAGCGGCGTGTTCATGTCAATCGACGGCAGCTTGATGAGCGGCTTCGTCGGCAACTCGACCTGCTTCGGCCCTTGCGATTCATCGCGAAACGCCACCAGCGGCGTCCCCTCCGGCGCGCTGCGCGGCTGCACGTCCTTGAGCAGCGCCGGCAGCAATCGTGGCGGCGCAACCACGAGCGGCGTGATGGGCACGTCCAGCGCCTCGACCGCGCGCCCCGGTTTCCACGCGATCGGCGTGGCACTGAGCGCGCCGACTTTACTGCCGGGCGCCACCAGCTGCGCGATGCGCTGCTCGGCTTTCTCCATGGCCGTTTGCGCAACCGCGTATTGCGCAAGAACCAGCCCAACAACTATCGAAGCAAAACGTATCATCAAATCACCTCTTCCACTCACCACTCACCACTCACCACTCACCACTCACCACTCACCACTATTTGGCATCAAATACGAGCTTGATCGCCGTGCCTTCCTTGGGCATCACCTTCGTGTTCACTTCAAGCTTCATGAATTTCTCGTTCTCGATCTGCAAGGACGTCTGGAAGACCGTCTCGTTCGTCACCGGAAAGATCGCGATCAAAGTACCGGAGTCGTCGGCGGCGTAGGTCTTGTCGGCCTTGTTGGGATCGAGTTGCTTTAGGATGGAGCCGGTGAAACGCCATTCGACCTTGGCGGGGAACGTCTTGCCGTTCTTGGGATCGATGAGGGCCTTGTCGATGGTGACCTTTTTCTCGAGGCCCGTCGAATCGGGCACGAGGAAGTAAATCTTGACGGCCGGCCCCTTCGGCTCGCCCTCGCCCATGACCGGCGTACCGGGCCGGATGCCGAGCGATTCGAGCGCCTTGGCGACGTCGCTGGGTTTGATCGATTCGTCGAAGTTGACGATCGTCTCGTGCGACTTTTTGCCCTTGGGGTGCGGCCAGGTCGCGATCACTTCGAGCGGGTAGGGCTCCTTCTTTTCCTTGAGGACCACGCGCGGCGCCATCTTCACGGGAACGGTGACGGTCTTGGCGTCCTTGTCCACGACGATGCTGCCGGCTTTTTTTTCCTGCGACGGCAGGTGCGTGTTAAACGCGATGAGAACGCCGAATGCCAATGCCAATGAGGTTCGCTTCATGGGAACTCCTGTCTTCGTTTAGCGCTCGCATGGCGCCAAGCGAGCGCTAAACGCAAGCAATCATTTGTCGCCAACGCACACGACCACCGTTTCCTTCTGAGCGTTCGCGCCTTGCAAATTGCACGTCGCCGCGTAAAGCCGGCCGCCGTGGATGATGGGCCCACCGTAGAACATGCCCGGCGCTTGCACGTCTTTGTGGACGCCGAGATCGAGCTTCCACGATTCGGCCCCGGATTTCAAATCGATTGCATGAATCACGCCTTTCAAGTCGCCGGCAAAAACAACGTCCTTGGCGACCGCGACGGGAGCGAAGAGCGGCGCCTTGGCGTCGTAGATCCATTGGCGTTCGCCGGAATCGATCGCGAAGGCGCGGACCTTGCCGTCCGATGCCGTCACAATCGCGGAGTTACCCGCGAGCGCCGCGCAGGAAACGACGCCGCCGGTGGCGATGTCCTTGGACCATTTCAAGTCCCCCTTCTTGAGATCGTACGCGGCGATGAAGCCTTTGGCGCCTTTGAAGAGATTGATGTCCATGCTGATGGTGCCGCCGGTGACGATGACGGTGTCGCCGAGAATCGACGGCCCGCCCCACGGATTGAGCTTGAGGGGCGCTCGCCAGACGACCTTGCCCGTTTTCGCGTCGAGGCAAAACAAAGCGCGATCGCCGACGCCTTCCTTGTCGAGAAACGCCGACGCGCAGAGCACCTTGTCGCCCGCCACCGCGACGGGGGCATCGACGTGCCATTTCTCCTTGCCTTCTTGCCAGAGCCGTTTCGGCTCGGCCTGCACCGCCTCATCCTCCGACGGCGGCACCGCGAACGGATCGGTTTTCTTCGCGATTTCGTACTTGGCTTGCAGCTCCTTCATGCGCGCCGCGAACCGTTTTTGCAGCGCCGGCAGATCGTGTTCCTTGCCATCGATGGCCGCCTTGTCAATCTCGATGCACAAAACGCCCGCCGCGCCGCCGCCGATGTACGCTTTGCCGTCAACGATGGTCGGCGAACCTTCGAGATGAACCAGATCGCCCGGCACCGAATGCCGCCACACCGGGGCGCCGCCTTCCGCGTCGAGACAATAAAGAAGAGCGCCGTTGGTTTGATGCATGCCGTCGCCGAAGAAGAGATAGTTCTTGTAGATGCCGGGGCTGCTGACCGTCGGCAGCTTGAGGAGCGGCGTCGATTTCGCCCACAGCACGCGCGACTTCGCGTTCGCCTCGGTCGAGAGGCACACGAAGTTGCCGAGATTGAAGGCGCCGAGTCCCGAGACGTAGAGCCGATTGCCCATCGGCACCGGCGAGGCGATGTAGTGGTCCTTCGATTTCATTGACCACAACACCTTGGGCGTAGCGGGGCCGGCCTGGCCATCGGTATGCGCGGTGCGTTGAGCATTGCCGCGGTAGGTGGACCACGCGTCCACGGATTGGGCGTGGCCAGCGGACACGACGATTAGGACCAGCAACAAACTTTGATTTAGACGGTGTTGCATAGGTTGCACACTTGATATTGCCATGGACGAACACAAAGAAACCTAATCGGGAATGATCTCGTGAGTTGATAAGGGATCAACCATAACACAATCCGTCATAGGGGGATCGAGCCGAAACCATCGGCGCAGTCTTTCTGCCAAAGTAACTCTGTTTCCGTAGGACTGCACCTGTGCAACCGTCCCATCGCTCAAGAAGCCTACACGAATCGTTAACCCATCGCCGACCCACGATTGGGATGACGTGACATAGATTCCGCGCTTTCCCAAAGGATCGATTGTGCGAGGTTGATAATGAACTTTCTCCGTGCGGGCAGCGGGCCCGCCAAGGATTTGTTCCACGTCTTCCAGCGTCATGCCGTCTTTGATCCGCGCGAGGTTCCATTCGTTGATCGGGCCACGTGAAAAATGCATCAATGCAATCGCCGCTCCTGCGCCGGCTATCATTATCAGGAACCCGACAGCGATGTTCCGTCGCCTGCTCATTCCTTACTCCGTCAAGTTTATTCGGTTCGGCGATCCGTGTTGAATCATTTGGTAAGTTCGAATCACTTCGTCAATCGTTGGTAAAATTAATCCGCCCGACGCCAAAATGGAAACGCACCCTCCATGCTCTCGCAGTTACGGATTCTGCAATTCGTCCAATTCGATCATTTCGTATATGGGCGACTCTTCCAATCTCAAGAACCTACGGACCTTCCTGTAAAAGGAGTCCTGGTTTTCATCAAACCGAGCGTTCGTGACAATGCCAGGCTTTTCGAAATGCACTGTGATACTCCCCGTATGGCCGTCCCAAGTCTTACCTGCAATAAATCGGCGAACCTGGCGACAGGTCCCGTCTGATTCAAGCACCGTTACGATTTCTGGACAATAGGGATGCTCGCGGTCGCAGGGCCGGCCTAGGATTTGAGCAACCTCTGTTTCAGTCATTCCTTTTTGTATCCTCGCGCATGAACCGGCATGGATAGAATCTTGAAGAGCGAAGGCGATCGCTACCACTGTGGCGGCGGCCGTTGCCATGCACACGAGGCCGACAATGAACTTCTTTCGTCTTGCCATTGATTCCTCCATGAAATCGTCTGGCGGCCGAGCGAAACCCGCTTCACTGCGAACGCTAAACGACAAGCAGGTTCATTCGGTGCCTACGGCCTTCGCGTCCTCCTCAATGCGGCTGCGAAGCGGATCGTTGCCGAGCGTGATCGCCTTCGTCAGCACCTGGCCGCTCGAGAGCCGTACGCTCGCGCGGTACTGGCCCGGCGTCAGCGTGAAGCGGGCGATCGGCGCCTGCTGGCCGCCGCGGCCGGCGCCGCCGCAGATGTAACGGCTGCCGACCAGCTTGCCCGTCATGTCGTGCAGATCGACACGACTGCCGATCAAGCCGGCCTTGGCGGCGACCTGCAATGTCAGCGGCACTTTTTTGCCGGCGACTTCGGGATTCGCCAACAAGACGACCGAGTCCTGGCCCTCGTTGTTAAAGATCATGTCGAGGACGCCGCGGTTTTTCAGATCGACGAGGCTCACCGCCTGCGTGTTGAAGATGCGTTGATTGAGGCCGATCGCCTCGGTCGCGTCCTCGAACGTGCCGTCTTCCTTGTTGCGGAAGTAGCGATTCGAACCTTTCAGGCAGCCGACGACAATGTCCAGTCGCCCATCGTTGTCGATGTCGCCGACGGCGGCGCTGGTCGCCCAGAAAGTCGAGGCGGCGAGTTTCGACTTGACGCTCACGTCGGTGAACTTGCCCTTGCCGTCGTTCTTGAAGAGCTTGATGCCGGTCTTTTGCGGCACGAGCAAATCGGGATGCGCGTCGCCATCGAAGTTGGCGAAAATCGGATTGACGCGGCCCGGCGTGAAGGCGATGCCGGAGTCCTTCGATTCGACGAAGACGAAATCGCCCTTGTCGTTCTTCGAGGACACGACGAGGATTCCCGTGCCCGCGCCGTAAAGGAAATCGGGCCGGCCATCGCCGTTGACGTCGGCCACGGTGAGCGAATCGCCTTTGACGTTCGACGCGATCCCCTTGGACCCGAAGCCGACCGCGTCCGAGATGTCCTCGAACACCGGCCCGGTCGGCAGTGGGGCGGGCGGCGTACCGAGTTTGAAGTAGAACGCCCAGTCGCCGTCGCCCTGGCCGATCTTGATCATCAGATCATTCTTGCCTGCGTTGAGCTTCAACTTGACGACGTTCTGATCGGGGGCGGCGGCGCGTTGGTTCGCTTCCTGCACGATCCGATTGGCGTTGAGGCGAGCGACGATTGTGTCATCGCTGCCGAAGCTCGCGTCGAGTTCCATTTCCTTGTCCGTCTCGATCGTGCGATAAAGCAAGCAGCCGGCCCAGTTCTTGATCGGCGAATGCGCTAGCAGATCGACGACCGCGCCGTCCGCGAAGTCCTTTTCCTGCCAGCGAATTTTCATCTTGTTCTTACCGACGTACTCGGCCTTGAGATCGATTTTCTTTTCGAACTCGAAGCTCGTATTGAACGTGAAATTGCCTTGATTCTCGAGCGGGCCAAGGTAATGCCACTTGCTCAACTTGGGGCCCTTGGGCGTCGGTGGTTGTTTCAGGCCGATGTTGCGATAGAGGCGCAGGCCGTGATAGCCGTGCGCGACGAGCAGATCGGGTTTGCCGTCGCCGTCGTAATCGAGCCAGGCGGCGGCGCTGGCGGCGCCGGGCGGCATGGCCGGCAATAGCTGGCTGTCGTCACGCATGGTCGCTCCGAGGTTCGTGAAGAGACGAAGGCCCGTCGGCGTAGCTAGTAAGAGATCGGGTTGGCCATCGCTGTTGTAGTCGGCCCAGATGGCCGAGCGAGCGCCGGAGATGCCTGCGAGCAGGGACTCGCTCATCGAGTCGGCGTTGTTTTGCAACAGGATCACCTTGTGGCCGCCGACGAGGCACAGGTCCTGCTTGCCGTCGCCGTCAAAATCGACGACGCTGATCGCTTGAGCTTCCGGATCGACGCGGCCGACGGGCGAGATGTGCGTGAAGCCCGGCATGCCCATGACGCGGCGGAAATCCTCGCCGCCCCAGCCGAGGAAGTCGCGCTTCGGATTGTAATCCTGAATCTTGAGGCTCACCTTCATGCGTTGAATCTTGGCGCGGCGATTGTGCAAATCTTCCTTGTTGCCGTCGATCATGCACGGCGCCGCGACATCCTGCCCGGCGAGCATTTGATCGACGATGCCGGCGAGTTTATCGGGATTGCCGGCGAAGCTGCGCAGGAGGAACGGCTCGCCGTGGCTATGGTTCCACCATTCGCCGCCGCCGTACGCCTGATACCACCAGGTGCCGATGCACGTTTCGGAAGCGCCGCCCTGATAGAAGAAGATCGCCGTCTTGCCCGGCTCGGCCCAGTCCATCTGCGGCTTCCATTCGTTGGGCCGCAAACCGCCCTTGCCGATGTTGTGCTTGATGGAGTCGAGCGGGTGCTTGCCCTTGATGTCGCGCACCTTGCGATAGAGGATTAGGTTCTTCTCCTTATCGACCGATTCGACGCGCATGAGGACGATGTTCGTCGATTGTTGCACGATGGCGCCCAAGCTCATCGGGGCTTCGACGTAAGCGTGGCCCGATAGCGTCCACCAAAACGCGGCGGTGAGTATCGCAATAACGTAGGTCAATCGGATGATTTGTCGCATCGAAAAGCCTCCTTGTCGCCGCTTGCGGCTTCGCGTTCGCATGGCGCCATGCGAACGCGAAGCCGCAAGCGACTATTTGAGTTTTTCCTTCGCCGCCTCCGCCCACATCGTGCCGGGGAATTCACGGATGATGCGTTCGAACTGGCGATTCGCTTGCTCGACCTGCTTCAATTCCAGATACGCCTTGCCGGCTTCGAGCAGTGCCGCGGCGCGCAGCTCGGGATAGTCGTAAGTCGTCGGAATCACCAGGAACGCATTGGCGGCGTCAAGATAACGCTTCTGCTCCACGCGGCACAGGCCGATCTGCAATTGCGCCTTCGCGGCAAGATCGGTCGCCGTTCGCCCGACGACGACGCTGTACGCATTGGCCGCGGCATCGAGGTTTTTTTGTTGCTGGAATGCCCAGCCGATGCCGTAGCGAGCCTCATCGTGCCAGGGACTGTTCGGGAATTGATTGACGACACGTTCATAGGCGACGCGGCTCTGGTCCCAGTTCTTGTCGAGGGAGTACGCATGGCCGAGCCGTGCCATGCCGCGATCGCTCAGGCCGGCGACGTTGCTCCACGCGGGTTGATCGCGGAAGATCGTCAGCCGTTTGATTGCGTCGCCGTGTTGCTTGTTCAGAATCAACGCTTCGCCGGCGCGATACTGGGCCCAGCCGAACAGGGAACTCTTCGGATTCGATGCGACGGCGTCGAATTGTTGCAACGCAGCCTTGAGGTTGCCCTTGGTCGCATGGATGGTCCCCATGCGCAGGCGAATCTTCTCGGTCATCTCCGGGCTCGGTTCCTTGTCGAGCACGTCGTTCAAGAGTTGCATGGCCGGGTCGTGCTCGTTGCGATCGGACAGCATTTCGGCGAGTTCGAAGCGCGCTTCCGTCGCGATGTTGCTGTCGCCGATCTGGTCGATCAGCGTCTTGTACAAGCCGCGAGCGCGTTTTTCGGACGGCTGAAGCGTCAGTTTGTCGAGCGGCACCTCCGGCAGCGGAAACTTCGACGACGACACGTTGAGTTTCTTGAGTTGCTCCTGCATCGCGGCGGCACGCGCGGCTTCGATCTCCGGTTCCGCGAGCAAGCGAGCGCCCCAAGCCGCATCGTACAGCATGCGGCCGCGCACATCTTGCAAGGCAGGATTTGCCTTGATCTGATCGGATTGCGTCTCGAGGTAGGTCACCGAATCACGGAGGAACTTGTAGCCTTCGTCCGTGACCTTTTGCACGTTGGCGATCTCCTCCGGCTTCTTCGCACTCGGCCGCAACTTGCGCGCGAGTTCGAGCCGCTGTTGGCCTTCGTCTTTCAGGCATTGACCGATTCGCAGCGCCGCCTCGGTGGCTTCGGGGCGTTGCGGGCCCAGCTTGACGACGGCTTCGAACATCGCGCGCGCTTCGGGAAGCTTGCCCGATTCACGCAAGGCGACGCCATGATGATAGCGCAACAAGGCGGTCATCGTCGGGCCTTTTTCTTGGTCTTTCGCCAGTTGAGCTTCCAGAAAATCGCGATTCTTGGCCAAGACGTCGAGTGCCTCGGCTGGCTTGTTCTGATTGCGCAGATACGTCGCCAGTTGCAAGACGGCCTGTGGCGCGACCGGCGTTTGCTTCAAGGGATCGACGGTGAACTTGCGCAACTCGTTGATGCCGGTGTTCATGTCGCCGACGAGCGTGATGCATTTGGCCCGCTCCAGCGTCGCGTGCGCCATGTGCAACGGATGGACGCCGAAATCCTTGCGCATCAACTTCTCGTATGTCGCACGGGCGGCGTTGTACATCTCGACGCGTTCCTTGGGCTGCGCTTTCAAGCCGGCCAGGCGTTGTTGCGTCAAGCCAAACTTGAGCAACGCATCCGGTAAATTCGGGTCCTTCGCATTGCCGCCGATGAACGCTTCCAGTGCCTCGGCCGCGGCTTTAAGTTGCTCTTCCATCTTGCCCGCAGCGAGGGCGTCATCGGGGACCGTGGTCGGCGTTTGCCGCAACTGGCAGTCGGCGATCAATAGCGGTGTCAAACCGAGATCACCCACGCGCTCCGGGCCGGGAATGTCGCCGAGCGTTGTCAGCGCATTCTTCAAGTCGCCAATTCGGTAGTACGCCAGACCAAGGCTGTAACGGGCGACGTTGATCTTTGCAAACTCCGGATATTTCGCGATGACCGCTTGATGCCTCTTAACCGTTTCCTCGAACAGCTTCGGCATTTCCTTGGCGCGAATAGTTGGGTCAGGGTTTTTCTCGAGCGCGTTCATACGGAAGAAGCTGTTCTCGGCAAACGTGAATTGCACCGCCGGCATGAGCGTGCTCTGCCCGAACCGCAGCGTGAATGCGAGACACGCTTTGTCGGATGCATCGTGATCGCCGGCCAGTTGCAGCGCATTGGCGACGCGCTGCATGATTTCCTCGTCGCGCTCGGGCAGCGATTTTTCAGCTAACAATTGGTTGTAAACAACCGCGGCCTCTTTATTTTGCCAGATGCGTTGCATTTGATCGGCCAACTCGAGCAAGATTTCGCCGCGGCGCGAATTCGCATCGGGATCCTGATCGCCGAGCTTCGCGGCGCGGTCGGCGGCCTGGCGAAAGGTGTTTAGCGCGGCGGCAAGGGCTTGCGTATGCGCCTGTGGATTGACGCTCGCATCCGGCGCCAGGCCGACCTGGGCCTTGCCGATCCAGAAAAGCACTTGATCGTTGAGCCGCGCTTCTTTCTCGACGAGCGGCGTCAACGTCTTGAGCGCGTCGGCGTATTCCTTGAGCTGCACCTGACAATAACCAAGCCGAAGTTCCGCCTCCGTTCGTAGCATCGCCTGCGGGAATTGCTTGACAAATTCGGCGAAGCGCAACTTGGCGTCGCTGAACTTGCCCGCTTCATAATGCAATACGCCGAGGTAAAACGTGGCACGCGCGACGTGATCGGGCGGCGGATTCTTCACGAGCGCTTCGAGGCGACCGCGAACTTCTGGATCATTGTTGAACTTTTGCGGTTGCTTTAGAAGTTCAATCGCAGCCGCCTTGTTTTTGGCGTAATCGGCGATGGCGCCGTCGTAATGCGTCGTCGCTTCGGCGCGCTCGTCCGCCAGGTGATGCGTTCGCGCCAACAGATAGCGTGCGTGACTGCCGAAATCCGCGTCGCTGAACGGCGCCAATAGCGAGAGCGTTCGCTGTCCGGAAACTTGATCCTTGAGAAGAACGCTGGCGTAGCCGTGATAATAGCGGCCCAGGTTGGCGTAGCGGCTCTTCGACCAAATGGGATCGACGACGAACACCGCGGCGCTGGCTTGCGACTCCTTGATCTTGCCGGTGCGAAGTTGCATCTCCGCCAAATCGCAGCGGGCGCGGGCGAACCATTCCGCGTCCACCGATAACTTGCCGTCCACGAGCGGCGATTCGGCGCGGGCGAGGAAAAAGGTCAGTGCGGCCGTGAATTGCGGGACTGCGTCGGCGAAGCGCGCTTGCGCTTCGGCGCGGAATTTGGCCGCGTCGTTTGGCGTCGCATCCGCCTTCGCCAGCAATTGCAAGCCGACGCCGCGATTGGCGACGCCGGCATAGTAAGTCGCCATTGCGTTGTCGGCGAAATCCTTGGCGGCGGCGAGGCTGACCATGATGTCGCGAGCCTCGTCGTACTTCTTTTCCGGCCCGTCGATGAGCGTGAGCGCCAGGCCATAGCGAGCCGCGGGGACATCTTTGTGGCCGCCGAACTTCGTCAGAAACTCGCGAAACTTGCCTTGCGCAAAAGTGAAATTCTTCTCGTTGTATGCCTTGCGAGCGCTGTTGAACAACATCTCCGCCTGCTGATCCTGCGTTAGTTGGGCCGACGCGAAGGAACCAGTCAGGCAAGCCAAGATGCCGGCAAATAAACAAGGAACGGAACGCCAAGAGGAGTGCTTCATCGGTGCGTACTTTCTACAGCCAGGAGGTTGCGAAATCATGAAGGCGGCTCCGCCAACTTTGCCAGGTAGGCAACAGCATCGTGCCATGCGTTCGCGACTTGGACCGGAGGGGTCGCGCAATACGCAGCGCCCGGCGAGGAGGGATTGCCAGGCGGATCGACCAATTGCCCATTGTCGCAGGCGCATTGCGAAAGTCAACAGGGCGGATGACGGCAATTGAGAAAAAGGTTGCCAAACGTCGCTTACGCTTCAGGCTCGGAACGATGTTGATGTTCGAGCAATTCGGCGGCGAGCATGTCGTGATGTTCCTGGAAGAGCCGTTTTTGCTGTTGCAGGCTGTACCGCGTGGTGGCCCAGAAATCGACGATTGCGAGGACGAGGATTGCCAGCAAGACGAGCAACATTCCCGAAGTGTAAAAGCTCAAGTAGCCCAACGTTCGCTTGGCGGCTTGCTGGTCCATTTGATTCGCCGGCTGGATGTCGAGGAATAACGTGCCGATCATCATGCCCGCAAGCACGAGGAGCAGGACGGAGCCGAATATGCGGCGATAGCATTGCTTGAGAAAATAGAGCCGTTGATCGGGTTGCAATCTGGTGTCGTAGTTCAGCGCCCGCATGACGCCGCTTTGCCGCCACGCGAAGAACAGCGCAATCGCGATTAGGACAACGACGATGATGCCGCCGATGGCGATGCCCATTGGGTCCACGGCTGTGATTCCTGAAAGGTGATATGCGATTCCTTCGTGGCCACAAGCTGCCAGCTTGTGAGCCATGCCCAAAGCAGACAAGCTGGCAGCTTGTCGCTACGGCGGCATTTTCACTATTTCGTTCGTTGCAGCCAAACGCTCAGCACCTTGGCGACCTGTTCGAAACTGTCCGCGGAGCAGGCGTCGGGCGTGTCGGTCAACTTGTGCCAGTGGGCGTAGTCGAAATCGATGATATCGATCGCCGGGATGCCGACCTTTTGCAAAGCCAGGTGATCGTCCTGCACCTCGTGACCGTCGCGATACACGAACGCCTTGGCATTTTGTTCGCGGGCGATGCCCCAGATTTCGTCAACGAGCTTTTTGTGGTAGCGGTACGAGTTGATCTCAAACGGAAGCTTCAGGTCCTTGCCTGCGATCATGTCGAGGAGGATGGCGGCTGAATAATCGCTGCGATTCTTGGATTGCCTCCACGTCTTGGCAAAATGTTCGGAGCCGATGAAGTAGCGGTCGCGCATGCCGCCTTCGGTGACGTAGATGTATTCCTCGCCGTCGAAGATGACGAAATCGACGCCGACGTTGGTTTTCATGTCCTTCATGTGGTTGGCCATTTCCATCATGAGGGCGACGCCGGAGCCGCCGTCGTTGGCGCTCAGGAACGGCTTGCGCCAATCGCGCGGGTCCTCTTCCCGATCGGCGATGGGCCGCGTGTCGTAATGCGAGCAAATGATGACTCGGCGTTTCATCTCCGGCTTGTACGAAACGATGATGTTCGTCATCGGAATCGTGCCCTTGACGCTATTCTGCTTGGCATCGAAGGACTGGAAGGCGACCTTGGCGCCGAGATCTTCGAAGTGCTTCTTGATGAGATCTTGTTGCTGCCTCATCTGCTTGGTGCCGCTGACGCGTGGGCCGAGATCGCAGATCGATTTCAGGTAGGTCATGGCCCGTTTGCCGTCGAAGGCGACGGGCTTGACATCGTCCTTGACGCGATCAGCGCCGAACTGCGAGGGTTTTTCTTGCTCTTCCAGGACATCGACGTTTTGCGAGGCGGAACTGGAATGATGGAACCAGATCATGGCGCCGACTCCGAGTACGATCACCGTGATGCCGCCGATCAAAAGTTTCATGATCGTTCACTCCGTCGAATGAGGGCGTGGGCGTAATTCCCTTATACGCCAGAAGCAATACCGTGTCCATATGATTGCCGCTTGCGGCTTCGCGTTCGCACGGCGCCATGCGAGCGCGAAGCCGCAAGCGTCGATCACGCCCGGCCAATGATGTAGCGAAACGGATCGACCTCATCGCGCAGGATTCGCAGCTCCGTTTCGCTCGGCGGCGCCGTCGTCAACAACGGCGCGCGAGCCGCGATGGCGAAGCCCGTGTTCCCCTGCACTTGTTCCATCGTGATGCCGGGATGCAGGCTCAGCACTTCCATGCGTTTCGTTTCTTCGTGATAGCCCATGATCGCCAGATCGGTGATGACCCGATACGGCCCGGTGCCCGGCGACAACCCGGCGGCTTCACGCGCGCCCGGTCCGTTGAGGTAGCCAGGCGTCGTCAGGAAATCGAGCTTCTCGACGAAACGCCGCTTGTCGTGATTCGTGACGACGAGAATGCGCCAGCAAAGGGACGCCAGATCGTTGGCGCCGCCGCTGCCGGGCAGACGCACCTTGGGCTTGGCGTAATCCTTGCCGATCATGGTGGAGTTGAGATTGCCGAACGCGTCGATCTGAGCGCCGCCGAGGAAGGTGTAATCCATCATGCCGCGCTGACAGGTTTCCATGACGTCGGCCATGCTGGTCGCCATCGAAGCGCGATAAAAGGTGCGTGAATCGCCGACGGAGATCGGCATCGTCGGAAGCTGCGGTCCGACGCCGCCGGCTTCGAAGAAGACGACGAGATCGGGGGCGCTGGTGCGTTGCGCCAGCATTGCCGCCGCGCAAGGAGCGCCGGTGCCGACGGCGACGGTGCGACCGTTCTCTAGGAGGCGGGCGGCGCAGCAGATCATGAGTTCCATGGGGTTGTATGCGGTTGACATGATGAAACCCCTCGCTCGCGTTTAGCGCTCGCTTGGCGCCATGCGAGCGCTAAACGTAAACACTTCGGTTCAACAAAAACTCTTCCTGCCGCAACTTTTGCATCCGTGCCATGCCGCCGCACAATTGCAGATACTCGTTGAAATCGCTGACGCCGTGAATGTACCGATCGATGAACTTGCGATATTCCGCTTCATCTTCCTCGACCTTGAGCCAATGACGCAAGTGATCCTCATCGGAAAAATACTCGTACGCCATGTTGCCCGGATAGCTGCCGAACGGAACCTCGCAGACGGCATCGACGCAATAGAACGGGATGAGCGTGCGCGTCGGATCGCTGCGGATGTCGTCGTTGGGAATCAAACGTTCGCAGGTGATGATCAACTTCTTTGACGCGCGGGCCAGGTCCGGGTCGGCGACCGTGGTGCCGCGGATGCGGCAGTTGCCGAAGCGGTCGGCTTCGTGGACGTGAATGACGCCGACATCGGGATAGCACGCCGGCGCCGCGAGCAGCTTCTCGCCGGTGAAGGGGCATGAAATTTCCTTTGCGGGGCTTTTCTTGAATGTGTCGGTGCCGAGCATCGAACGCATCGGCAAAAACGGCAAACCCATCGCGGCGGCCTTGAAGCGGACGGCTAGCGCATAGTTCGACCATTCCGTCGTCTCGACTTCGCCCGATTCGATCACGCGCCGCGCTTGCGGCGACAGGCCGCGCGCCTCCAGGCCGACGATGTACGCGATATCGACCTTCGCGATCAACTTGCCGCGGCCCGTCAAATTGCCGGCGGCGAGGATCTGGAAGTCGTGCGTCGCGGTGTGGCCGGCGATCGTGAGGTTTTGTTTTTTTTGGCGGACGATTTCATGACAGACCGCGCTCGGCAAGCGCGCGGCGCCGAAGCCGCCGACCGCGAGGTATTCGCCGTCGTGGACGAACTTCGCGACCGCGTCCTTGACGGTCATCACCTTGTCAACGAGAGCGCGTGGTTTGGTGCGGAAGAATTCGCGAGCGTGATTGGCGGACGGATCGGCGAAAAGGGGAGGGGTCATGGCATCCCTGGCCGCTCGCGGCGTAGCATCGTCGGGATCAGCGATTTTCGAATTCACGCAGCAACTGGCGGAACTTGGCTTCCTTGCGAACGAAGGCAAGATCGGGGTCCTCGCGCATGTAGCGGAAATCGCGATAGCCCAACTCGATTGCCTTGCGCAACGCTCGTAGCCCGGGCTCCATCTTCTTTAGGAGAGAATAACTGCACGCGAGATTGTAATGGGCCAGCGCATCCTTCGGACGCAACTCGACCAGCCGGCGGTCGAGCTTCAGACCGTCGGCGTAGCGGCCCTTCAAGGTCAGGTTGTTGCCATGGACGCGCAGCACGTCCACGAAATCGGGATTGCGCTGCAAGATGGTTTCGAAAAAATCGAGCTCGAAATCGAGCTGACTTTGTTTTTCGAGCACGCGGATGGGCGGGCTGCTGATCGAGGTGGATGCGGATTCATCGCCGGCGTAGTTCCCCTGACTGGACATTGCAGGCCCCTTTTCGGCTCAGAGCGCCACGAAACTCATTGACTCACGTTTTGATCTATCGGCAGCATAACGAACGAGTCCGTTGCACGCAAGGGCTGGCGAAGAAAAAAAACGAGCCGTGCGACTGACCAAAATCGCATGGCTCGTTATGGCGCATCACGAGAAAGCACTCACGGCTCGCCGCCGGCGTCTTCTTCCTCGTCGTCTTCCTCGTCGTCGTCGTCGTCCTCGTCGAGGTCATCGTCGTCGAAGTCTTCATCGTCGAAGTCGTCGTCGTCGAAATCTTCGTCGTCGAAATCTTCGTCGTCGAAATCTTCATCGTCGAAGTCGTCGTCGTCGAGATCGTCGTCGTCGAGATCGTCGTCGTCGAGATCGTCGTCGTCCACATCGTCGCCTTCTGCCGCACCCTCCTTCGCGGGTTTCTCGGCAGCGTCGCCTTCTTCCTCGTCGTCGTCCTCCTCCTCGTCCTCTTCCTCGCCGTCATCGCCTTTCTCGCCATTGGCCTTGCGTTTGCGCGCGGCGAACGTGGCCAGATCTTGTTCGGCAAGCTTCCACAACGGGGCGTCATTGCCGCCGTCGGCCTGCGCTGACTTCTGAAGTTTCCAAGCCATTCCGTGTTCCTTTTAATGGAGAAGGCACAGGGCTACGCGAGGCAACTCACGAGCAAGTGCGACAGGTCCAAGTTTCGGTGAAATCGTAGTCATTAGGTAGTAAAGTTCTTTGGGCTTGTCAAGCATTTCGCGGGTCTTTTCCAGGTCTATTTTTTTGTTTTCGAAATCGCCATAACACTTGGAAAAACAACATGGTTACGTACAATTCGCCGCCGATGACATTGGGGTGAAGCGGAATTGCTCAACCGTTTAGTTCGACCGATTCTTCCCAGTGATCGTACAGCTGCTTGAGCTTCAATTTGGCATCCTCAAACGCCTGCGTAATCTCCAGCACCTTGGCCCCTTCGCGATAAAGTTCCGGCGAGGCGAGCGTGCGTTCCAGCTCTTTCACGCGATTCTCCTCGACGGCGATCTCCGCTTCGAGATCGGCCACCTTGCGATAGGGATACTGCCGCTTACGTTTAGTCGGTTTCGTTTCCTTGGTTTGCCGCTCGGATGCGACTGGCGTGTTGTTCTTGGTCGTCTTATCTTCCGCATCCTGCAACAGGCGCATGCGTTCATACGTGTCGTAATTGCCGTAGATGATCTTGACGACGCCGTCGCCTTCGAAGACGAGCAGCAAATCGACGACGCGATTGAGGAAATAGCGGTCGTGGCTGACAACGATGGCGGTGCCGTCGAAATCGAGCATTGCTTGCTCGAGCGCGTCGCACGCCCAGAGGTCGAGGTGGTTGGTCGGCTCATCGAGGATCAGCACGTTGACGCCGTCCGCGACGAGTTTCGCGAGCGCGGCGCGGCTGCGCTCGCCGCCGGAAAGCTTGCCGACGGTTTGATAGACCAGATCGCCGACCAAACCGAATCGGCCCAGGAGATTGCGCATCGCCTGCTCGTTGGCGTCCGCGTTGTCGTTTGGCCAGACGGCGCGGATCACCGTTTTGTTGCCGTCGAGCGCTTGCAAATGCT
>DAIOGM010000101.1:16524-19309 GCA_036745215.1 Gemmataceae bacterium | reverse complement strand
GCACCATCCAGAACGACATTCTCAAGGAGTTTCACGCCCAGAACGAGATCGTCTTCCCGCCGGAGCCGTCGGTTCGCCTCGTTTGCGATCTGATCGAGTTCTGCGCCAAGGAAGTGCCGCAGTGGAACACCGTCTCGATCAGCGGCTACCACATTCGCGAGGCCGGCTCGACCGCGGCGCAGGAGTTGGCGTTCACGCTGGCGGATGGCTTGCACTACGTTGACATTTGCCTCGAACGCGGCATGAAGATCGACGACTTCGCGCCGCGCTTGAGCTTCTTCTTCAATGCTCATAACGACCTCTTCGAGGAACTCGCGAAATACCGCGCCGCTCGCGTCCTTTGGGCCGAGATGATGCGCAACAAGTACGGCGCTTCGAATGAAGCGTCGTGGAAGCTGCGTTTCCATGCCCAGACCGCGGGCTGTTCGTTGCAAGACAAGCAGCCGGAGGTGAACCTGATTCGCGTCGCGTATCAGGCGCTCGCCGCGGTGTTGGGCGGTTGCCAGTCGCTGCACACCAACAGCATGGACGAGACGCTGGCGCTGCCGAGCGAGCACGCCGTCACGCTGGCACTGCGCACACAGCAAGTGCTGGCGTATGAGACCGGCGTCACGAACACGGTCGATCCGCTCGGCGGCAGCTATTTCGTCGAGACGCTCACGAAGCAAATGATGGAGGACGCACGCAAATACTTCGATCAAATCGACCAAAAGGGCGGCATGATCGAAGCGCTCGAAGCCGGCTTCTTCCGCCGCGAGATCGCGGACGCGGCGTTTCAATATCAGCGGGAAATTGACGCGAAGCACAAGCTGATCGTCGGCGTCAATGCGTTTGTCGAGAAGGAGGAGAAGCCGATCGATATTCTGCAAGTCGATCACGCGGTGGAAGCGGAACAGATCGGGCGCGTCAAGCAGTTGAAGAAGAGTCGGGCCTCCGATCGAGCCGAGCGGGCGCTAAACGAGATCAAGCGGCAGGCGGCGACGAAGACGAACCTGATGCCGATCTTGCTCGAAGCGGCCGAGGCGCGCTGTACGGTCGGCGAGATCATGAACTCGCTGGCGGACGTGTTCGGACGATATGATGGGGCGACGAAGTGGTAAGAGAAGATCAACCAAGCTCCGAGGTTCCCATGGAATCCCCGTTTCCGGGAATGGATCCGTATTTGGAAGGCAATCTGTGGACCAGCTTCCACGCGATGCTTGCTTCACAGATTACGGCTCAGTTGAATTCCTTGTTGCGGCCAAAATACATTGCTTTGACCGAGCGAAAATACATCAGCGGCGCCTGGGAAGAAGTAATGATATCCGCCGGTTCGATGAGACCGGATGTTGCCATTCGCAGAAGCAAGGGCCGCTCCGTCGACGTCGGCGGCGCCACAACCGTCGCGCCGTCGGTGAAGTTGCGAACTCATCTTGCCACGAAAGTCCCTCATTTTCGCATTGCGATTCGCGATGTCCAGGAGCGGCGACTGGTGACCGCGATCGAGCTACTTTCGCCGACCAATAAAGGGAGCGGCCGGCGAGAGTACCTGCGCAAGCGCCGTCGCTTTTTGCATAGTACGGCACATTTGTTGGAAATCGATCTGCATCATCAAGGCCGACGCATCCCGCTCAACGATCCCTATCCACCGGCGGCGTACTATATACTTTTGAATCGGGCGCGGAAACGGTCGCTGACGGAAGTTTGGCCGATCGCACTGAATGAGCCATTGCCGATCGTGCCAGTGCCGCTCTTGAAAGGAGACGCAGACGTGACGCTCGATCTTCAAAAGGCGTTCACGGATGTTTACGATGCGGGCGGGTTCGATCTGGTCGTCGATTACCGCGAACCGCCCGATGTCGAGTTGCCTGCAGAAGAGGCGGCGTGGTTGGATGAATTTTTGCGCAGCAATGGGTTACGAAAATAGCGATGGAGCACTTAGGCCCGATGTATGCCGGAAAATCCGAAGATCAATGGACAGCGTTGCTGAAAAAAGGCGACGTGGCCGAGCAATGTGCAGCGGCGCTCGCGTTGGCGGAATTCGTGCCGATGGCGCCCGCGACGAAGACGGCGTTGATGAGCGCTCTGTCGAACCCCGAGCCGGCCGTGCAATGTGCCGCTCGAATCGGCCTTGGCGTCGAAGTCATCGTTCCAGAATTTCGACGCAAGATGTTCGATGGATTGACTGGCAACGATGCGTACGAAAAACACACCATCCTGCGGCGACTCGACCAGTTGACAACGACGGAAGCGATGTCCACGCTGACCCAGCCCCTCGACGATCCGACCACATTCGAATGGATCGCGACAACCGCACCGAAACCGGCAGATCAAGCGCTGGCGTCATCGGCCAGCCCTCAAGCCGAGGCGCCGGATATCGCTGTCGTCACGATCGTGCCGTGGTGGTTGCTTTTCATCGCCGTCGCAGCGTGTGTGATTCTCGCATGGTTGCTCCGCAGCGTCTGGTGGGCGAAGTGGGCGATGGCAGTACTGGCCGCGCTGGGCGGATTGTTATTGTTTGTCCTGTTAATGCGGCAACAAGGCGGGTCACTATCGCTGGTGAGATTTCGTGCTCGAGCGCGACTCGCCGGCGCCGGGTTGCTGGCCGGCGCCCTCGGATTTGCCATCGGCTGGCTTTTTCCCGCCGGCGTGGTATTGATCGATAACGCGAATCATGACGCGGTTCGGCTTCTCGTTGACGACACCGATTGGCTCACCATTGGCGCCGGCGAGTCCACGAGCCGATTCCTGGGGTCGGGAAAACATCGATTGACGGTGCAATCCGTGGACGGCAAAAAAATGCTCG
>DAIOGM010000101.1:1403-16514 GCA_036745215.1 Gemmataceae bacterium | reverse complement strand
CGCCCACGACATCGAGATCTCCGATCACGGTCCCTACGTGCTCAATGTTCTGGGCAGTCAAATATACTTCAAGGGCACGGCGCGTTATGCAGACCGCCGTCCCTCCGAGATCGACGTGATTACGGACAAATGGTTCCGATTGCCGTCCGTCGAATACGTATTCCGCGAACCGCCCGAGTCCATTCCGCTTCCTGGGCCTGGCGAAATAAGGCCGAAAGGTCACACCGAGAGGACTTTCATTACGAAAGCCGCCCCGCCGGGCGCTCTGGAACGCCAAAAGGACTGACCGGTCATTTTACGAGCCTGAAGCGTAAGCGAAGGGGTTCAAATTCGCTCACGCTTCAGGCTCGGAAATTCGCTATGATAATCATCCCTACTTGATGGTATCCGCTATGTACCTCCGCCTTGCCAAACGAATGCTCTTCGAAACCGACAAGCGCCTTCTCTTCAAGCTCGCGTGGAACATGGGCCTCAAAGGGATGCTCTCCGTCGAAAAACACAAACGCCGGCTCAAGCGCGGCGAGGTGTTTCCGCCGTTCCTTTATGTCTCCGTCATCAATAGCTGCAATCTTCGTTGCCAGGGCTGCTGGGTCGATGTCGCCGAGAAAATGGAAGCGATGGCGCCGGAGACGTTTCATCGCATGGTCAAGGAAGCCCGCGAGATGGGCAACGTCTTCTTCGGCATCGTCGGCGGCGAGCCGTTCATGCATCCGCGCCTGTTCGAGCTCCTGGAGCCGCACCCGGATTGCTACTTTCAGATTTTCACCAACGGGCATTTCATCACGGACGAGAAAGCCCAACAAATTCGCAAGCTCGGCAACATCACGCCGCTCATCAGCATCGAAGGCTCCGAGATCGTCAGCGACGAACGCCGTGGCCGCGACGGCGTCTTGTCGAAGTCGATGCAGGGCATTCAAAACTGCCTGAAGCACAAGGTCTTCACCGGCGTGTGCACGAGCGTGTGTCAGACGAATCTCGATCTGGTCAACGAGAAGTGGATCGATCGCCTGATCGACATGGGCGTCCTGTATACGTGGTTTCACGTATACCGCCCGATGGGGCCGGACGCGTCGCATCACCTGTGTTTGACGCCGCAGCAGCAGGTGGACCTGCGCAAGTTCGTCGTCGAGATGCGGACGAAGAAGCCGATCATCATCATCGACGCGTACTTCGACGGCGAGGGGCAGGCGCTGTGCCCGGCGGCGACGGGGATCACGCATCACATCAATCCCTGGGGCGACATCGAGCCGTGCCCGATCGTGCAGTTCGCGAAGGAATCGATCAAGCCGGATCACGACGATCGCCATTTACGCGACAAGTTTTATCAATCCGAATTCCTCAAAGACTTCCGCGACCTCGCTCGCCAGACGACGCGCGGCTGCATCGTCCTGGAACGCCCCGACTTGCTCAAGGCCCTCGCGGCGAAGCACGGCGCCAAGGATTCGACGGTTCGCCAGACCGCGGCCGCCGAGTTGGACGCGATGACGGTGCGCACCTCGCAATACAACCCGGCCGCCCAGATTCCGGAGAAGAGCTGGGCGTATCGCCTGGCGAAGCGTTTCTGGTTCAGCGACTTCGGGATGTACAAGGGGATGGATCATTCGAAAGAATCGGCGCCCGCAATATTAGCGAAGCAAACGACACCTGCACCAACCCTGAGCGCAAGCGAGGGGATCGCGGAAACCCACGCGAAGACCGTGTGACCGTCGTCAGGATTGATCTCAATGAGATTAACTGTGCTGATTGTAGGCGTCGTCTTGTTCCTGCTCAGCCTGTGCGCCGTCGGTATCTCGGTGAGCATGCCCATCATCAACGGCCCGCGCGTGAGCTGGAAGGAAGCGATGATGGGCATCATTCCCGCGTCCATCTGCACTGCGCTTTCGTTTATCATCGCCATCGTCGGACTGGTTTTGTTGGCGACGGCGCCGAAAGCAACCGCCAAGAAAAACGATTCGAATGAAGATGAGTGAACCCCACCTCGACGCGCCGGCATCGGCGGCGCAAATTGAAACCGCATATCAAGCCGCGCTCGCTGCTCTCTTGAAGGAACGCACGCCGGACGGCCACTGGGTCGGCGAACTCTCCACATCAGCGCTTTCGACCGCGACGGCGGTGATGGCGCTTCACCTCGTGAAGGAGCATGCGGGCGAACGACTCGGTACTCAGTACTCAGTACTCAGTACTCTCATCGACCGCGGCCTCGCCTGGCTCGCCGATCATCAAAACGCCGACGGCGGCTGGGGCGATACTCCAGTCAGCTTCAGCAACATCTCGACGACGATGCTGTGCCGCTCCGCGATTTACTTGACCCAGTCGGCTCCCCGTTTAGCGCCCGCCGTATCCCGCGCCGAAGCATGGCTCACCACCAACTACGGCCCAAAGGAGAATTGGCCCGAAGCGATCCGCCAGCGTTACGGCAAGGACCGCACCTTCGCGACGCCGATCCTGACGACGTGCGCGCTCGCGGGCCTGGTGTCGTGGGACGAGGTGCCGCCGTTGCCGTTCGAGCTGGCGGTGTTGCCGCAATCGTGGTTTCGGTTTGTCCGGTTGCACGTGGTGAGCTACGCGTTGCCCGCCTTAATTGCGATGGGGCAGTGCATCGAGCATCATCGCAAGTCGTGGAATCCGCTCACGCGCCTGGTTCGCCGTTTCGCGCGGGCACGATCGCTTCGGGTGCTCGAGTCCATCCAGCCGAGCTCGGGCGGCTTTTTGGAAGCGACGCCGCTCACCAGCTTCGTGACGATGAGCCTGGCAGCGAGCGGCCTGGCGCAGCATCCCGTCGCCCAAAACGGCGCGCGTTTCCTGGTCAACTCGGTGCGTCCCGACGGCAGCTGGGCGATCGACTCGAACCTCGCGACGTGGGTGACGACGCTGTCGGTGAACGCGCTGGCCGCCGCGGGAGAGTTGGAGCATCTCGATCGCAAGGCCGAGGTTTGCGAATGGCTGTTAAAGCAGCAATTCCGGGAGCTTCATCCTTACACAGGCGCCGAACCCGGCGGTTGGGCGTGGACCGATTTGCCTGGCGGCCTTCCCGACGCGGATGACACGCCTGGTGTCCTAATGGCCCTGTCGCACATGTACTTGGTACCCGAGATTTCGGCGCGGGTTGCCACGCTGGCTGACTCGAATCCACCGAGGAAGATCCAAGGTTTCGAATCAAGCCTGTTACAGGGAATTGGCTGGCTCGTTTCCTTGCAGAACCGTGACGGCGGATGGCCAACGTTCTGCCGCGGTTGGGGCTATCTACCATTTGATCGAAGTGGCTGCGACCTTTCCGCACATGCCCTGCGCGCATTTGTGTGGTCCGAACGAGCTGTCCGTGTTCTATGGTCCGACACGAACATTAATCCGTCGATTGTCGCCAAACACAGCCCTGCGGGCCTCGCCTACCTCGCCCGCACCCAGCGGCCCGACGGCAGCTGGCTCCCCCTGTGGTTCGGCAATCAGCACATGCCCAATGATGAAAATCCGACCTACGGCACTGCCCGCGTGCTGGCCGCGTATCGCGATCTCGCTATGATGGATACGGAGCCGGCACGCAACGGTGTTGCGTGGCTGCTCCAGAATCAGAACGCTGACGGCGGCTGGGGCGGCGGCCGCGGCTCTCCCTCCTCCATCGAAGAAACCGCCCTCGCTCTCGATGTCTTGTGCGAATGTACTCCTCACGCTCCGCGTGAGGAACCCGTCACGCGGAGCGTGACGACTACATTGGCCGACGCCGTGAATAAAGGCAGCGCCTGGCTCGTCGAGCAAATTGACCGTGGCGGCCTGGCGAAACCGGCGCCGATTGGGTTTTATTTCGCGAAACTCTGGTATTTCGAGAAACTCTATCCGATAATCTTCTCCGTATCTGCGCTCGGACGGATTCGCAAGAAACAGCAAACACGGATTTGACGGAGTTTCGTGGAATACCATTCCGATGGTGTCGTTGACGAAAACCAACACGATTGGAATCGTATTCCACGTGTCGAGCAATTGAACACCCGCAAAAAAGGGCCGCGTTGTGACCACTGCCGACGAAAAAGCCAAAAAGCCGAACCCGACCGCGCATCTGAAGACCGTCCCGCAAGAACGTGAGCTGCGTGACCGCATCCGGGCCGAGGCGCATCAATTCACCAAGTCGATCGACCGCTCCAAGCAGTTGACCAAGACGACCCTGCAAAAGATGGGCGAGGACCTGCTCACGCAGGCGGGCTTCGATCCGCAATACCTCGGCTTCGCGATGGTCGCGATCTCCAACGAGTTCTGGCGCGATCAGGTCAGCTCCATCGATTTCAAACGTCGGCTGCTTTTGTTGCCGCATTGCTTGAAGAACGCGGAAGGCTGCCCCGCCGATTACGACGAGTTCGGCCTCGATTGCCGCAAGTGCGGCGCGTGCGAAGTCGCCGACTTCAAGACGAAAGCCGAGGACCTCGGCTACAAGGTGCTCGTCTCCGAAGGCACGCCGATCGTGCTGAAGATCATCGTCTCCGGCCACGTCGATGCGATCGTCGGCGTCGCGTGTTTGAACGTGCTCGAAAAGGCGATCGACAAGATTCTGATGGCGGGCATTCCGTGTGTGGCGGCGCCGCTGTTGTCGAGCAATTGCCGCAGCACGTCAGTCGATAATGATTGGGTGTTCGAACTCATCGGCTTGAAGACGGCGCCGCCGGAGCAGAAGACGAAGACGTATGTGCATCTAATGCGGGCGTCGAACAAGATGTTTGAAGAGCCGAACCTGAGCCAACTGGCGCCGAGGCTTCGCGCCAAGGGCGCGGCGACCGATCCATTGACGCTGCACGAGACCATCTCTTACGATTGGCTCATGCAAGGCGGCAAACGTTCGCGGCCATTCATCACGCTCGCCGCTTACGACGCCCTCACCGGCGGCAAGGGAACACTCAACGCGGACGATCTGCAACTTTCCGATTCGGTTAAACGGTCGGCACTCGCGATCGAGACTTTCCACAAGGCGTCGCTCGTTCACGATGATATCGAGGACGACGATACCTTCCGCTACGGCTGCGAGACGCTGCATCGGCAATACGGCGTCGGCACGGCGATCAACGTCGGCGATTATCTGATCGGCCTCGGCTATCGCCTGGTGAGCCGCGAACGCAAGACGCTCGGCAGCGATGTGGCCGCCGATATTCTCGATAAACTGGCCGACGCGCATATGAAGCTGTCCGAGGGCCAAGGCGCCGAGTTGCTTTGGCGCGATGCGAAAGACAAGACGATCTCCGCACTCGAAGCGATGAAGATATACGCCTTGAAAACGTCGCCGGCGTTCGAGGCGGCGCTGTTCTCCGGCGTGCGGCTCGCAGGCTCGGCGGAAACGTACGAAAAGATGATCACCGATTTCAGCCGGCATCTTGGCGTCGCGTTTCAGATCCTGAACGATTTGAAAGATTGGGAAGGCGATAGCGACAACAAGATGATTGCCGGACAGGATGTGTTATCGGGCCGGCCGACGTTGCTCTTGGCGTTGGCGCTCGAAAGCCTGACGGGCGGCGATCGCGAGGAGTTGCTGGCGATCGTGCAAGGCGAGCATCCACAGCGCGAGCACGGACTGTTGCCGCGGGTGCGTCAGCTTTTCACGAAAGCGGACGTGTTCGAGAAGGCAGAGAAGCTTATCGAGAAATATCGCTCGCGCGCCGAGGCGATTGCCGACGAAGTTGAGCCGACGGAGTTGCGCGAGCTGTTGTATTACCTGGTGGACACGGTGCTGGATCGGCCGCAGGCGGACGCGATGGAAACGGAACCGCAGATGGTTTCGCTGACGTTGCCGCTGGCGACCGCGTGATCTAGTGCGAGCCACGGGGTTGATCCCCGTGGCAATGTCGCGGCCTGCCACGGGGATCAACCCCGTGGCTCGCATCGAATTGAGTACTTCGAGTGAGTTTGGGTCCTGACCTCAATACTCTGTTTCAACTCTTCCCGCCGGCGTCCTATTTGCGCGATGTCGTTCCCGCCGATCAAGTTCCGGAGCCGTATCACAAGCTTCTCGTGCATGAACATCACATGACCGTCACGGTGGAAGCGCATCACGGCAGCCTCGTCGATGTCAAGGTGCTCGAACGCAAGCGCGACGGCGACAGCTATGCCCGCAAGATCCTCCTCGCCAAGCAAAGCGATGGCCGTATCGTGCAGTTCGGCGTCGTGCGCATCTGGCTCAACTATTGCAGCCCAAAAGTGAGCGCGGCAATCCTTTCGGAGACGACGCCGATCGGCCGCATCCTGATCGAGAACAACGTGCTGCGCCGCATCGAGCCGACGGAGTTTTTTCGCTTGACGCCGGGGCCGGACCTGGCGCAATGGTTCGGCTCGCCGGCGTCGACGTATGGGCGACTCGCGATCATTCACTGCGACGAAAAGCCCGCGGTCGAGTTGCTTGAGATCGTGACGTCCGAGCCTGTGGCATACGATTCCAATCGTGTGTGAACGATCCCAATCCGGGTTCCACACGATTGGAATCGTATGCCACGAACTCTTCGCTCACGCTTCAGGTTCGGAATTCGTAAGATAGCGCGACCTGCCTTTTTGTTGAATTCTTCCGGAGCCTGCCTGTGTCATCTCCTGTTTCCTCGTCGCCGTCGAGCCTCGATTCGACGACGCGAATTCTTGTTCTCATCGTGGCCGCCATCGGCTTTCTTTTCGACACATATGAACTATTGATGTTTCCCGTGATCGGCTCCGACGCGGTTGGCGAACTCATTCAGACGAATGCCGACGGCAGCTCGCCCGGCTGGCTCGCGGAACTTGGCTTCGGCGCCGATTCAACCTTGACGCGCGGGGCGGCGCCGACGAGCGTCATCGTCCGCACCTGGGGCGGGCGCATGCTTTGGATTGCCGCATTGTCCGGGGGCGTCTTCGGCCTGCTCGGCGGATTGTTGATCGACCGCATGGGCCGCAAGACCATCATGATCGCCAGCATCCTGGCGTACTCGATTTCTCCCGTCGCGGCGGCGTTCAGTACGGAGCTATGGCAGCTCGTCTTGTTCCGTTGCACCACGTTCATCGGCGTGTGCGTCGAAATGATCGCCGCGGTCACCTGGCTGGCGGAACTGTTCGAAGACAAACGCACCCGCGAACTCGTCATCGGCTGGACACTGGCCACGGCCTCGCTCGGCGGCATCCTCGTCACCGAGGCTTACAACGAGATCGTCGCGCTGGCGAGCGCCGGCGCCTTGCCGTCGCTGCCATTTCCGGACGGGCACAATCCAGGCAACGTCGCCTGGCGTTTCACGTTGCTGACGGGCTTGATACCCGGGGCGATGATCTTGTTTCTGATGCCCTTTGTTCCCGAGTCGGGCGTCTGGAGGAAAAAGAAACAAGAAGGCACGCTCAAGCGACCCAGCTTCCTCGAGCTGTTTTCGCCGCAACTGCGAATGACGACGCTGACGACGACGGTGCTGTCCGCCTGCGGCTACGCGGCCGCATTCGGGGCGATTCAGATGACGCCGCTCCAAATCGTCGCCGGTTTGCCTGACATTGCGGCGCAGACCTCGGCCGCCAAAAAGGACGTGGCGGCCGCGGAAGGAGCGCTCAAGAAAACCAAGGACGGCACTCCCGAACATGACGCCGCGCAACTACAAGTTGAGGAAGCACAGAAGTCTCAAAAAGCGGCGGATCAAGCACTCAAGGAACGTCGCGGCGACATCCAGCGCTGGCAGGAAATCGGCGGCCTCACGGGCCGAATCATGCTTGCGGTGCTGCTGCTATTTGTGCCGAGCCGATGGTTGATTCGGCTCTTCTTGATCCCCGGCGTGATCTTGCTGCCGTTGACCTACTTCAGGCTGGTTCACGAAGATTACACGATCTTCGCGATCGCCATATTCTTTTGCGGCTTGCTGACGGTGGCCCAGTTCAGCTTCCTGAGCGAGTTCTTGCCGCGCGTTTTCCCGATGCACCTGCGCGGCACCGGCGGCAGCTTCGCGACCAACTTCGGCGGCCGCATGATCGGCACGATGGCGGCCACCTTGAACACCGAGGTGCTCTCGAAGATGTTCACCGGCACGCCGCCGCTCCAGGTCGCGGCGGCGGCGGGCGTCATCGGCGGGTCGGTTTATCTCATCGCGCTTTTGGCGACGTTTCTGCTGCCGGCGCCGCCGGAAGGGCATGAATAGGGAATTCGGGTTGTCTTGCGAATTCGGCGACCAACGACTAAACTTCAAGCATGGCTGAACCCAAGAAACGAGTGCGATTTGCCATCTGCGTCTCAGCGGATGATTGCGATGACCTCGAGGTCTGGAAGCTGTATCGCGTCCTGGCCGACAAGAAGGCGGCCAAAGAAGATTTTCTGCGCATTGTCGATGAATCGGGCGAAGATTACCTGTATCTCGCCGATCGTTTCGTCATCGTCGGCTTGACGCCGCCCACCGTGAAGAAACTGCTCGCTGCGAGCGCCTAGACAATGCGCATCGCATACATCACCTCCGGCGCCGCGGGCATGTACTGCGGCAGTTGCATGCGCGACAACACCCTCGCCGCCGCCCTGATCGCGCAGGGCCACGACGCGCTATTGATTCCTACCTATACCCCGGTCCGCACCGACGAGGAAGACGTCAGCCAAAAGCGCGTCTTCTTCGGCGGCATCAATGTCTATCTGCAAGAAAAGTTCGCCCTCTTTCGCCACACGCCGCGCTGGTTCGATCGCGTTCTCGACGCCAACTGGCTCTTGCGCTGGGTGTCGCGCTTCGCGGTCTCGACGCAGGCCCAGCAACTCGGCGATCTCACGATTTCCATGCTTCAGGGGGAGCACGGCCATCAAGTCAAGGAAATCGACAAGCTCGTCGATTGGCTCGAAAAGGAACATCGGCCCGACGTGATCAATCTGTCCAACGTGCTCATCAGCGGCATGGTGCACCGGTTGCGCGAACGGCTCAAAGTGCCCATCATCGGCTCGCTGCAAGGCGACGACATCTTTTTGGAGATGCTGCCCGAATCGTATCGCAAGAAGGCGATCGATCTCATCAGCGAGCACAGCAAAGAGATGCAAGGCTTCATCGCGACGAGCAAATATTACGCCGACTTCATGGCGACGTATTTGCGCATCCCGCGCGAGAAGATCGACGTCGTTTATCCGGGCATCAACCTGAAGGGCCACGGGCGAGCTAGCGACCGGGGAGAGACGCCATTCACCATCGGCTATTTCGCCCGCATCTGTCCCGAGAAGGGGCTGCATCACCTGGTGGACGCATTCCTTCGCCTGCGCGCGATGCCGGACGTGCCGCGTTGCCGATTGGCGGTGTCCGGATGGCTCGGAATAAATAACGAGGAATACTTCGACGAACAATGGAAAAAGCTGGAGCGAGCCGATTGCCTTGCCGATTTCGCGTACGTCGATTCGCCCGATCACGCGAGCAAGGTGAAGTTTTTGCAATCGCTCGACGTGCTGTCGGTGCCGACGACGTATCACGAGCCGAAGGGAATCTATTTGCTCGAAGCCTGGGCGAACGGCGTGCCCGTTGTGCAGCCGGCGCACGGCTCGTTTCCGGAGTTGATTCAAGCGACCGGCGGCGGGCTGCTCGTGCCGCCGGACGATCCGACTTCGCTGGCGTCGGCGCTGCGGCATCTGATGGAAAACGCGGACGAGCGGCGGCGCATGGGGCAACTTGGACAGGATGCCGTTCGGGAGCGATTCGATGCGGCGACGATGGCGCGCGAGACGATGCGCGTCTATGAACGAGTTTGCATGACGCCGCCGGTTGTGCCGAGCGAGCGCTAAACCGCGAGCGATCTACACGTCGCACAACCGGACGGCTTGCCGCAGGCCTTCCTCGGCGTTGCGCGTCGGAATGAACTCCTGGCCGACGTAACCCGTGTACTTGATCTCCAAGAGCTTGCGCATCACCGCGGGATACTGAATCTCCTGGCGATCGTCGAGCTCGCCGCGGCCGGGGTTGCCTGCGGTGTGCACGTGGCCGATGATGTCGCGGTTCTGGTCGAGGCGCCGCAGGATGTCGCCGTGCATGATCTGCACATGATAGACGTCGAACAGCAGCTTCAGTCGCGGCGAGTTGACGCGGCGGATGATGCCGGCGAGCCAATCGAGATCGTCGCCCTGATAGCCGGGATGGCCCTTCATCGCGTGAGACGTGTCGCGCGTGTTGAGATGCTCGACGCAGATCGTCACGCGCCGTTTCTCGGCATGCTCGACGACGGCGCGGAAGCCCTTGACGCAGTTGTCGAAGCCGTCCTGGCGAGAGATTTCGCCGCTCTTGGGATCGTCGGCGTCGCGCCATTTGTAGCCGGTGAAGGCGATGACCGCGGGGAAGCCGGCGTCGGCGCAGGCGTCGATCGCCTTGCGCGTGGCGGCGATCACCTGCTCGTGATAGCGCACGTTGTTGAAGCCGCGCATGAATGGGGCGCCGGGCATGCCGTTGGGTGCGAGTGCGCAGACGAGCTTGTGCTTGCGCAGCACGTCCCAGTTTTCCGGCGGAACGATTTCGACCGATGGACAACCGAGATTGGCGGCGATCTGGCACGTGCGTTCCAGGCTCCAGCGGTCGCCCATGGTCGTGAAGCACCATGAAACGACCGATTGGCGGATGCGGCCATTGACGACAGCACGTTCCTGAGCGGCGTGCGCGGGCAAGGCGGCGAGCGCGGTCGCGGCGACGCCCAGCAGGTGGCGGCGATTCAATTGAGTCATGGGGCTTCTCCTTGGTTGCGTTTAGCGCTTGCGTGGCGCCATGCGAGCGCTAAACGCCAAGCGGCGATTCATTTTTTACCGATGCAGTACAAATACTGATCGTTTCGCAAAAACAACTGGCCATCACTTACGGCAATCGACGCGTTCGATCGGCTCTTGTCGTCATTGAACGTGTTATGCGCAATCAAATCAAACTTCGGCTGCGCGGCGACGACGTAAACGCCCGCGAATTGCGAGACGATGTACAGCCTGCCGTCCGCGAGCACCGGCGACGCCCAGACGCGGCCCGTGTCGGGCTTCAGCCGCGTCTCGATGGTGGCGCCGGTCGCGACGTCCTGGCAGTGCAAGACGCCGGTGCCGTCCGCGACCCAGTAAAGGTTGCCGGCATGATAAATCGGCGAAGACGCATTGGAGCCTTTTTTCTTTTGCCAGAGGACGTGCGTTTCGGAGACATCGCCGCGGCCGCCGGACTTGATGGCCAACGACGTGCCGCCGCCGCCGACCGCGTAGACGACGCCGTCATGCGTGACGACGCTGGGTACGACGTAGCCGCTGTGTCCCTTGGCGCTCCAGAGTTCCTTGCCGCTATCGGGATCGATGCCGACGACGCGCTGCGAGCCGTTGACCGCCAACTCCTGCGTTTTTTGCGGCGTGTTCACGAGCATCGGAATGCCCCAGGCGCTCGAGACCTTCGGAGCGCGCCACACTTCCTTGCCGTTCGACTTGTCAAGCGCGATGATTGCCTGGCTTTCGATGCTGGCGTTGATGACCAGCAGGTTCTTGTAAAAGATTGGCGATGCACCGGAGCCCCAGCCGCTTTGGCCTTTGCCGAGGACGACGTGCCAGAGCTGGTTGCCGTCGAGGTCGAAGCAGAAGACGCCCTCCTTGCCGAAGAAGACGTAAAGCTTTTCGCCATCGGTGATCGGCGTGTTGCCAGCGTAACCCTGATAAGCGCCTTCGCCCTTGTAAACATGTTCGGAGATGTGCGACGGGAATTCCTTGGACCAGATGATTTGCCCGGCGACGCGATCGATGCAGAGGAGGTGCCGCTTGAGGTCCTTCATGTCGCCCGGCTCTTTGGCGTCGATGCCGTAGCCGGAGTAGCAAGTGAGGAACACGCGTTTGCCGAGCGTGATCGGGCTCGACGCGCCGGCGCCGGGGAGCTTGAGCTTCCAGGCGATGTTGTCCGTCGCGGACCAGGTGACGGGCAGGTTCTTCTCGGTGCTGATGCCCTGGCCGTCGGGGCCGCGGAACTGGCGCCAGTCGTCTGCGTAAGCGGCGCTACTGAAAAGGGCGACAACGAACATTGCAATAACGTGACGATTCATCTCAATCCCCCCTGAAAGGAAATGTCATCGAAGGCAGGTCGAGTCATTGTATTATTTTTCTGCCATCGATTTTTCTGCCGGTTTTCCGATGGAATTCTCGCGAACAACGATTTACGATTACCATTCGTTCCCACCATTCTTATTGTTTCGCGAAGGCGGCAATCCATGACAACTCGCAATCACCTCACTCGTCGCTCGTTCCTCGGCGCCGCGTCCGCAAGCGTGGCGACGCCGTTCATCCTCGACTCGCATATCCGCGCCCAGGAACGCCAGGGGCAAGGACCGAACAACCGCATCAATCTCGGCTTCATCGGCGTCGGCATGATGGGCCGCGGCCATCTCGGCGGCTTCCTCGGCAACCGCAGCGTGCAGGTCGTCGCCGTTTGTGATGTGCACCGCGTTCGCCGGGAGGATGCGCTTGAACGCGTCCATCGCGCCTACGCGGCCGAACGCAAATCGGGGACGTATCGCGGCTGTGCGGCCATCGTGGACTTTCGTGAGCTGATCCAAAGGCGCGACATCGATGCGGTCGTCATTTGCACGCCCGATCACTGGCACGCGATCCCCGCCATCCTCGCGGCGCGAGCGCACAAGGACATCTATTGCGAGAAGCCGCTGTCGCTGACGATCGCCGAATCGCGGGCCATGGTACAGGCGGCGCGCGACAACAACATCATCTTTCAAACCGGCAGCCAGCAGCGCACCGAATTCAACGGGCGTTTTCGCCAGGCCGTCGAGTACGTCCGCGCGGGCAAGATCGGCCGCGTCCGCACCGTGCGCATCGGCGTCGGCGGTCCCGCTCGGCCATGCGATCTCCCCAATGAAGCCACGCCCGACGGCACCGACTGGAACATGTGGAACGGCCCGTCGCCGGATCGCGCCTACAATCATGTCCTTTGCCCGAACAACATTCACAACCACTTCCCCGCGTGGCGCAACTATCGCGAGTACGCCGGCGGCCTGTTGTCCGATATGGGCGCACATCATTTTGACATCGCGCAATGGGCCCTCGACATGGACACGAGCGGCCCCACGGAAATCCACCCGCCGGAGCGCGGCGACACGGGCTTGCGATTCGTGTACGCCAACGGCATCGAGATGTTCCACGGCGGCCCGGTCGATTGCCGCTTCGAAGGCGCCGACGGGCGCATCGACGTCAGCCGCGGAAGCATCTCATCGAACCCGGCCGAGATCTTGCAAACGCCGCTGGGCGACCGCGATTTTCGCTTGCCCGTCGTGGCCAGCAATCATCGCCAAAACTGGCTCGACTGCATTCGCTCGCGCCAGCGCCCGGTCGCAGACGTCGAAATCGGGGCCAAGAGTGCGCAGATCGGCCAGCTCGGCAACATCGGCTATCAACTTCGCCGCATGCTGCGTTGGGTTCCGCACCGCGAGGAATTCGTGGACGACGCCGAGGCCAATCGCCTGCGGAGCCGGGAGAATCGTGCGCCGTGGAACCGCATTTGAATCAACCACAGATGGACACAGATCAACACAGATGGGTTTGTTTTCTGAATTCCCATCTGTGTTGATCTGTGTCCATCTGTGGTTAATTTGTTGATTCGAATTTACATGACGAAGAATTTGAGTTCGTCATAGGTCAGTGCCGTGTCCCATTCGGCGCCGATCAAGTAGCTGTTGTTGGGAATTGGCGTGACGTGGACGACGCGGGTCAGTGCGGTCTTGGAAAAATTCTTGATGGGATTGACGAGCTTGACCGCGAGCATCAGCCCGATGGACAGGCGCTCCGATGTGATCAGGCCGACGCCGTTCAAGGAGATGTTCTTGAATTTCGCCGGCCCGAAATCCTCCAGGACGGGCGAAACAAAATCGCAGGACGCATTTTCGCTAGCCGGGAATCGTTCCTCGGTCCGTTTTTCATTTTCGAAAGACATGGATCCCCTCAAAGAGACGGGATGGACAGGTAACTTAAATTGTGGCAGGTCGTTGTGCCGATTTCAAGGGGTCTCATGCCAAGGATTTGCTTCACGCCGAACGTGCAGCGCCATCTCGCGTGTCCACCGGGCGAGGTCGCCGGCCGAACCGTGCGCGAAGTCTTGGACGCGTACTTCGCCGGCAACGCCAAGGCGCGCGGCTACGTGCTGGACGATCAAGGCGCCTTGCGGCCTCATATGGTGATCTTTGTGAACAATGAGCCGATCGACGATCGCGTGAAACTCTCGGATGTTATTGGCGCGGATGCGGAAGTTTTTGTGATGCAGGCGTTGTCGGGCGGACAAATACAAACCCAAGCCCCGGGATGAGCGCAGCGATTCCCGGGGGTCGCACCCGCGGGAATCGCTGCGCTCATCCCGCGGCTTGATAATTCAACTACGATAAGGAGTTCCCATGAGCGCGGGATTCTACGCGGCCACCAAAAAAGGCCTGTTCCACATTACGCGTCAAGGCTCGCGCTGGGCGATCGCGGGCGTCAGCTTTCCGGGAGACAACTTGTCGATCGTGCTGTCCGATCGCCGCGACGGCGCCATCTATGCCGCGCAGGACCTGGGCCACTTCGGCGTCAAGATCCAGCGCTCCAAAGACGGCGGAAAAACCTGGGAAGAGACGCCGGCGCCCGCGTATCCGCCGCAGCCGGAAGGCGTCGTTGAAAAGGATTACTTCGGCAAGGAATGGGCTTGGAAAACCGTCAAGGTCTGGGCGATCGAACCGGGTCTCGCCAGCGAACCCGGCCTCCTCTGGCTCGGCACCATCCCCGGCGGCCTGTTTCGTTCAACCGATTCCGGCGCGACGTGGGAATTCATGCGCACGCTCTGGGATCATCCGTCGCGCAAGAAGTGGTTCGGCGGCGGCGCGGACTTGCCCGGCATCCACTCCATCTGCGTGCATCCCAAAAACGCCAAGCACGTCACCGTCGGCGTCTCCTGCGGCGGCGTCTGGCAAACGACCGACGGCGGCGAATCGTGGAATTGCCGGGCCGATGGCATGCGCGCCGAATACATGCCGCCCGATCAGGCGATGGATCCAACCATCCAGGATCCGCACCTCATCGTGCATTGCCCCGCGCAGCCCGACTGGTTTTATGCCCAGCATCACAACGGCATCTTCCGCACCGACAACGGCTCGCAATCCTGGACCGAAATCAAGAACGTCGCCCCCTCCGTCTTCGGCTTCGCGGTCGCCGTCTCGGGC
>DAIOGM010000101.1:0-1393 GCA_036745215.1 Gemmataceae bacterium | reverse complement strand
CGAAGACCGCATGGTTCATTCCCGCGATCAAGGACGAACGCCGCATCCCCGTCGGCGGCAAGCTCGTCGTGACGCGCACCAGGGACGGCGGCCAAACGTTCACGACGTTAACGAACGGCCTGCCGCAGGAGCACGCCTACGACATCGTCTATCGCCATTGCCTCGCCATCGATGCAACCGGCAACAGGCTCGCGTTCGGCACGACCACCGGCTCGATTTATGTCTCGGAAGATCAGGGCGAGCACTGGCAATGCGTCTCCGAACATCTGCCGCCCGTATTTTGCGTACGCTTCGCGTGAACAAGGAAAGTGCTGAGTGCTGAGTGCTGAGTACGGTTTATCGATTGCATTCGGTTGTTTGCGAAGAATCGCTACGACTGGCCTCAGCAGTACTCGACACTCACCAGTTATACTCAGCACTCAGCACTCAGCACTTTTCACTCAGCACTAACCGCGTAAGCCACAAGAATGTCACGACCTTTGCCGAGGAAACCGTCGGACGGAAAATCTTCGTGAAACGAAGCGCGCAGATTTGCTGAAGAATCTTTTGCGGCGCATGATGTTGTTGCCAGGCTTCGATGCGCGAGGCCTCGCAACCATCGAATCGGTTTTTTCGGAACAGACGAAAGAAGAGGTTTCCCATGCGTCGCCTCCGTTTGGTCTCGTTGGCCGTGGCGAGCACATTATTATTGACCCTGTCGGGCTGCAGTTCGATGTGCGAAGACGGCCGAATGTTTCCGCGTCTCTTCAACCGCTCCTCCTCGTCTCGCAACGGGATGGGCGCCGAATGCGAATGCCATAGCTCCGGTTGGCCGCAGGGCATGGGCATGCCCATGGGACAGGGGCCGTTCGTGGGGCCGATGCCGCAAAGCGCGACGCATCCGAGTCCGCCGATCCCGATCACGAACTCGCACGTCGCGCAGCCGCACCTCTTCAAGGTCCCGCAGGCGCCGCCGACCGTGAAGTCTCCGGTGCGATGCGAGAGGCCGTGGTGCTCGTGCGTGTGGTTGATGCCATCCCAGTTGAAGGTGATGTAGCCCGGGAAGACCAGCATCAGCATCCGGTTCTGATCGCAGATCATGTTCAGGGCCATGAGGTTCTGCATCATGTCGGTGCCGAGCGTGAACGACGTGGCGAGGTTCGCGTCGCTCTCCGCCGTGCCGTTGGGGCCGAGGACGTTGCCGTCCGTGATCTTTCCGGTCGGGCTCGCGGCCGTGACGGCGGCGGCCGTCGCGCCGTACATCTCCGCGGCGCCGGTCGTGCAGGCGGCCGCCATCGTCGGGTTGTTCACGCCCACCTCGGTGTCGCGCAACAGATCCATCCAGTTCTGGATCCGGCCCTGGTCGACCGTGCTCATGTTGATGCGCTGGTACGTCGAGAGGTCCTCGCGGACG
>DAIOGM010000100.1:0-19506 GCA_036745215.1 Gemmataceae bacterium | reverse complement strand
CGAGACGCTTGCACTACGATGCCTTTTTTACAATTTCGATTGTAAAAACCACCCCATCGGCAAAGTTTTCCACGCCTCCGCCACCGGCACAATCGGACCTAGGTAATTCTTCTTTAGTTGCAAGTCCTTATTCTTCAAAAGCTAAGGCGCCGATCGCCATGCGAAGACGAAACGATTTTGCGGATTGGCACGCCTCTTGCTTTAGAAAGTACGGCACGAAAAAACGACGAACCCCCGGAACAGAGGGCCTTCCCCCAAGGCCATGTTCGTCGCGATGAGTTGCCAGGTTCCGCGTCCCAAGGGCCATCCCCCGTGGCCCTTGGGCTTTCAACCCCGGCGGAATCGAACCCGTCTTGAAGCCTATCGACCCCACACTCCCCAACCTCCGTTCACCGCGTCTCTCCCTTTCCCCGGGGAGAGACGCTCTTTTTATTGAGGGGGGAATTGACAATTGACAATTGACAATTGACAATTGCCAATTGAAAAAACGAAATGCTATCTATTGAATGGTTCTTCTGGGGTAGCAGTCGGCAATTTGCTTCGGATCTTCAATTGTCAATTGATAATTGTCAATTGTCAATTGTCAATTTGGGAGTCTTGAATGTCGCTTGACGTCGTCACCTTCGGCGAAGCTATGATTCGCCTCAGCCCGCCGAATTTTCTCAGGATGGAACAGGCACGAAGCCTCGATCTGCGCGTCGGCGGCGCGGAACTCAATACGGCGGCGGGCCTGGCGAGGCTCGGGCATGCGGCGGCGTGGGTGTCGCGGCTCACGAATAATCCGCTCGGCAAATTGATCGCGAATCATGCGCGTGAGGTCGGCGTCTCCACGGAACATGTCGTGTGGACCAACGACGATCGCGTCGGCCTGTATTTCCTGGAGTTCGGCGCCGCGCCGCGCGCGTCGAGCGTGCTGTATGATCGCAAGAACGCCGCCATCGCCAATCTGACGCCCGGCACGGTGCCGTGGGCCAAGGTGTTCGCCGGCGCGAAGTGGTTCCACGTCACCGGCATCACGCCGGGCCTCAGCGCCTCGGCGGCGGCGTGCACCAAGGAAGCGCTCGTCGCCGCCAAAGCCGCCGGCTTGCAAACGAGCGTCGATCTTAATTATCGCGTCAAACTCTGGACGCCCGCAGAAGCCGGGCAATGCATGAGCGAACTGATGGCGCACACCGACGTGCTCATCACGACGGAAGAGGACATCGAACGCGTCTTCGGCATCAAGGGCAAGAACTACGAAGAAGCGGCGGAGCTGACGGCGAAGAAATTCAATCTCAAGATCATCGCTATCACCGTGCGCGAGAATCCGCTCGTGTGGAAGAATTCGTGGACTGCAATTACATATCAAAAAGGCAATGTGTTACGCACCAAAACGTACGAAGTCGAAATCGTAGACCGCCTCGGCGCGGGCGATTCGTTTGCCGCGGGCTTCATTCATGGGTCGCTGACGGGCGATTTGCAAAAGGCGCTCGATTTCGGCGTCGCGGCCAGTGCGCTCAAGCATTCGATTCCCGGCGACTTCGCCTGGATCACGCGCGACGAGGTCGAAAGTATGTTAAAAGGATCTGGATTGCGGATTAGTCGTTAATCGCCGCTTGCGGTTTCGCGCTCGCGCTGCGCCTGCGTTGATCCCGGCGCCGCAACGCGAGCGCTAAACCGCAAGCGTTTTTTTAGAGGGTACCGATGAGCGCCGACGATTCCGACACGCCACAACGCGTTCTCTCCGTGGACGCCTTCCGCGGCTTCGTCATGTTGCTCATGATGGCCGAGGTCCTGCAACTCGGGACCATGGCGCCGCAATTTCATTACGACGATCCCGCTTATGAATTCTGGGAACAAGTCCGCATTCACACGACGCACGTCGAATGGGTCGGCGGCTCACTGCATGACCTCATCCAGCCGGCGTTCACGTTCCTCGTCGGCGTGTCGTTGCCGTTCTCGATCGCTCAGCGCGAGGCCAAGCGGCAATCGTTCGCGCGGATGCTGTTGCACGCGGTCTGGCGTTCGATCTTATTGATCGCGATCGGCATCTTCCTTCGCTCGGTCGGTCGGCCGCAAACCAACTGGATGTTCACCGACACGCTCGGCCAAATCGGCCTGGGCTACACCGTGCTCTTCTTGATCGGCTACGCTTCGCAACGGTCGCTCAGCGCGCTCTCGTGGATGTTGCCGTGGGGATCGCTCGTCCTGATTCTCGTCGGCTACTGGGCGCTCTTCGCGTTCTATCCGATCCCCGACGACGATTTCCATTTCCGCAGCGTCGGCATCACCGATCAATGGTGGGTCGAGAACCACTTGCCCGGCTTCCTCGCACACTGGAACAAGGACATGAACCCAGCCATGGATTTCGACATCTGGTTCTTGAACCTGTTCCCGCGCGCCGCCGAGTTCACGCCCCGCGGCGGCGGCGGTTACGCGACGTTGAGCTTCATTCCAACTTTGGGAACCATGATCCTCGGCCTGATCGCCGGCACCTGGCTGCGTCTGGATTGGCCGGGCCTGCGAAAGTTTCTTCTGTTCGTATTCGTCGGCCTCGCGGGCATCGGCATCGGCATCGGTCTGGAGCATCTGGAGATTTGCCCGATCGTCAAACGCATCTGGACGCCCACGTGGACCATCTACTCCTGCGGCTGGACGTTTTTATTGCTCGCGGGCTTCTTTCTCGTGATCGACGTCATCGGCTTCTGGCGCTGGGCGTATCCGCTTTTCGTCCTGGGAGCCAATTCGATTGTCGCGTATTGCGCCAACGGCTTATTCCGGCGCTTTTTGATCGACAACTGGCGAACGCACCTGGGCGCCGAGACGTTTCGTTACTTCGACACCGAGGCGCTCAAATGGGAACGGCTTCTCCTCGGCCTGGCGGTGCTGGCGACATTGTTCTTGATGTTGCTGTGGATGTATCGCAACAGGATTTTTGTGCGGATTTGAACGGATCGCATTGCGTGTAAGATCGAAGGTAGATGATTTTTCGGCGAAATCGTCTACTCGACCATTTCCATCCACCGCGGTCGCAACGCCGGCATTGGGAGTCCATTCACTATGCACGGCGGCGACGGCGATTGTGGACTTTTTATGGGCAAGCTTTTCGTAAGGTATGTAGATTCTAGCGAGGAGGCGTGAAACCCAGCTTTAGCCTCCCGGTTCGGACATCGATGAATTCGATCGACATTGGGTAGACATTGAAGTCATCAGGACCCCGAATGAGTAAACCATTCAGTGAGACGATAACATCTCCAGCCTCCAGATAGGCAATAATACCCATCCCCACGTCGATGGCAGATGCAGGAGAATTCGGCCCGGGCAAACGAGTAAGTATTGCGCCAACGGTGCCGTCACGGAGCACGAAGCGACGATAAAAAATCCCAAGGCTAGGCGCAAAAAACTCGCCAGGAGCCAGCTTGGGTCCCGCTTGAATCGGGATCGGATTGGCCGGCATTTGTCGCGGTGGCACAGGCGCTTGCGCCGGCTTGGCGCCCCAGGTGACGGGAATAATGTCTTTGGCCGGAGTAGGTCCGGTCAAGGATTGTTTTTTCGAGGATGAAGGCGCCTCAGGGAAGAACTTTTGAAGTTCCGGCGAGAAACCCGACGGCCGCGCCTCGGGAGTTGGTGTCGGAATTTCTAACTCTGCGGTTAGCGATTCGTTGAGTTGGAGTTGCTTGGAACGCTCTATTCCCAAATCAAGATCGTAAGTGGAGCTGAGGATGAACTCCAACTCCAGAAAATCGTCGGTCGGCTCCGAGTTCTCGGTCGCCGGCATTGGAAAGACGAGGCCGCAGACGATGAATTGATTCGTCCGCCGACAAAGTTCGAAGGCGTACATGTGAATGAGGTTTTTCTGCGTCTCGCCATAGGTTCGGAACGTCATCAGGCATCCATCCGACTTGTCACGGTAAATTGCTGGCCAAGACCCAGGTCCCACCACTGCCTCGCCCTGACGTCGCGCTTCTTCCCCAACCGGTAACGATGCAATATCGGGCACTTCCCGCATGAATGTGGCGAATTCCTGCTGGAAGATCTCGATGTCTTTTTGCCGATCCTTCGGCAATGGCTGCAATTGGCGTGCGTGGAGCCGAACTTTATGCAGGCTGTTCGGCCGAGAGATTGTCATCGTGTGGCCGCCTGATTTCTCCACGTTCTCCGTCAACTCGAATCCTTCAGGAAGAAGTAGCCCGACGCCAAGCGTCCAATTCGCGGCATGGTTGATTTTGTTACCCGAACGCTCGATTACCTTTCGAACGACGGGTTTGATGTAATCATCCAACTCCTTGTCCTTCAACTCAAAGTGCTTGGAAAACACGTCCGATGCCTTGACAGGCTCGAAAAACCCGATGGTCGGCAGAAAGTTACGCCCGCGTTGAGATGCAACAACTATGGTGTTGAAGGTGTTGTACCGGAACATTCCGCGAAGCACTTCAGCTCGTTCAGGGTTCATTCGCACTTTCTTCTTATTGTGCAAATCCTTGATGTACTTGTAGGACATACAAAACCCGAACCCTGCGTTAGAAAAATGACCCGCGAAATAGACGCCAGCAACGACGGATTTCATGGAGGGGTCAACGACGACCGAACCGCTTGCTCCGTGCTCGGCCGTGACGCCGATTTGAAATACGTCAGCGCGGCGATCAAAAACGTCAGCCTGTTCCTTTTTCAGTCCAATCTCTTGAACATCCAGTTTGGTGTGGAGAGCCGCCGGAACTGGCACCGGGGGAGTCATTCCGCGTGCGAAACCCACCATCGTGAGATTGTATTTGGCCGTTTCCGGAAGCTTGTAATCGTCAGGTACAACGAATGCATGGGCGTGCGATGGTGCGTCTTTTTGCAGACGGAGCAGCGCGAGGTCGTGGGCTTCGTCAATGTATATCTCATCCACATTTCGAGATTCCGTTTCGGACCAGAAAACGCGCGCCGCTGCTGCGTCCTTAACAACGTGGGCGCACGTCACCATCCAGCATCGCTGGCCTTCCCGCTGAATCAAGAACCCAGTTCCAACGGGCACCGCTTTTTGCCCCACTTTTGGAAGAGAAACGACGAGCGCTATTCCACTCGTTAGTTCGGGTTCGTGCTGAACACCAAAGCCGATGGCAAGTAAGCACAAGGTGGTTTTCATTGATGAACCTCCGTTAGGGTCTTGAGGGCCTTCACAATGTCATCATCACTCTTCTTGGCTTTTCGGTTGGATTCTATGACTGCGCGAAACGAAGATGGCACTTTGCCTTTATTATCATCATTGAGTAGATTCTCAACGATGTAGGCGGCAGGCTGTTTCGCCTTCTCCATTGTTCTCCAAAAACGGTGCCAATCAAATTCCTTTTCCTCCTGGCCTGTGTGAACGCCTAAAGGAATTTTCCTATTCATGAGTCCGACGCCTTTGTTCGGCTGAAACTCCATTAGGCTTTTGAAATCCACATCCTTCGCCCAACGCTCCTTGATAGTTTTTCTTTCGACTTCATTGAAGCCGAGCATCTCGAGCTTGTGGTCGACGCTGTCGTCCCGAAAATTGAGCGTTCCATTGATTCGGAGGAAAGCTCCGAGCATGACGCCGAAGAATGCAGCAATCGAAAGCGGCAATAACCAAGCAACCTGAAGGTTATTCCGATCCGTCTCGGTTTTCGTTTCCGTAATCGTCTCGGTTCCCGAAAATGTCCTTGATTCGGTTTTCGTTTCGGTTTTGTTTGCTGATTGGTCCCACATTTTGATGATGATGGCGCTTGCAAACGTTAGCCCTCCTGTAACCGCGCCTGCGATGAGGGGGGATTCGCTCATTCCAATTAGAATGCCAACCAGGAACCCCAAGGCCGCGAATGCTAGCGTGTCAAGCAAGCTCATGCTTTTTGCCGGCGCCGTGGTGGCCATGCAAGCTCCTTGATTGCACTGGGCGGCTTTTTTTAGTGTGATTGATGGGAAGGACAAAGTCGGAAGGAAGAATTAGATGAAACTATTATACGCAGTTCACGATTACGATTTGTACTTTTAACATTAATTAATATTTTTAGTAAAAATTAGTTCACGAAAAAATGTTAATATAACCGTGAAGCGCAACAAAAAAAACCGCTTGCAACACTGAAATGTTGCAAGCGGCCCGAGTCTTGGAATGTTCTAATGCCGAACAGCTGTGAATGTTGTCAGCTAAGCCAGATTCCCCAACCGCCCCGTGCTATCGCCCAACACCTCCACGCTTGTCCCCATGCGGTCGAGCATCGATAGCCACAGGTTATTGAGCGGCGTATTACGCGCGTAACGCACATGGCGGCCGGTGCGGATCGTGCCGCTGCCGCGGCCGACGAGGAGGACTGGCAGGTCGTCGTGGTTGTGGCGATTGCCGTCGGAGTTGCCGGAGCCGTACGCGATCATGCAGTTATCGAGAAGCGTGCCGTCGCCTTCGCGGATGTTCTTCATGCGGCCGAGCATGTACGCGAACTGCGTGACGTGGAAGCGGTTGATCGTCGCGATCTTTTGCATCTTGGCGCTGTCGTTGCCGTGGTGCGAGAGATCGTGGTGGCCTTCGCGCACGTCAATAAATGGATAGGGACGATTGCTTCCTTCGTTGGCGAATACGAACGTGCTGACGCGCGTGATGTCGGCCTGGAAGGCGAGCACCAGCAAGTCGCACAAGAGGCGAATGTGCTCTTCGTGACCGGTCGGAATGCCTTCGGGCTGCGCCATGTTGGGCCGCGGCGGCTCCGGCAGGCGGGCGGCGCGGGCGATGCGTTGTTCGATGTCGCGAATCGACGTCAAGTATTCGTCGAGGCGGCGCTGATCGTTGCCGCTCAAATTGGGCTGCAAGCTGGCGGCGTCCTCGCGCACGTGATCGAGGATGCTGCGGCGATTGCGTTCGCGGCGAGCGCGGTCGGAATCGCTGCCCGTCGAGAACAATCGCTCGAAGATGAGGCGCGGATTGTTGAGCTTCGGCACCGGCGTCGTTGCGGAACGCCAGGAAATTGTCGAGGAATAGACGCAGCTATAGCCGGAGTCGCAGTTGCCGGCCATCGCGCTCGGATCGCAGCCGATTTCGAGCGACGCCAAACGCGTTTGTTCGCCGATGCGGCTTGCGGCAACTTGATCGACGGAGACGCCGGCGCGGATGTCGGTGCCGTCGGTCTTGCGCGGCTGAGCGCCCGTGAGGAACGCGCCCATGGCGCGAGCGTGATCGCCCGGACCGTCGCCGTTCGGGCGAGCCTTGTCGGCGGTGAGTCCCGTCAGCACGTTGAGGTACTCGCGCACTTCGCTCAAGGGTTCGAGGATGCGCGGCAACGTGAATTCGGTCCCATCCGCGCTCGGCGTCCAGTCGGCCATGTTCTTGCCGTTGGGGACGTAGACGAACGCCATGCGCCGCGGCACCCGATTGCCGCCGGGCGATTGATTCGCGAACGCCTTCAAGGGGCCCATCGCTTCCAGCCACGGCAGAGCGATCGACGCTCCGAGGCCCTTCAAGACGGTTCTGCGCGACAGCAGGTTAGTCATTTTTCTGGTCCTTTCCTCGACGCATGCGGAAGGGATCGCTTTGAGTTATTTCGACCACCAGGCGGGAGAAACGATATTCGTTCTTGGCAAGAGCAGCCTCGATATGATCGACATGCTTCTTGTCGTAATATTCGAGGCCTCTGCCTATTGCATAGGTTAACATCTTTTCCGTCAAGGCACGAGCGAAAACATCCTTCTTGTCGAGCAGGATCTTACGCAGCTCCTTCGGCCCGTTAAACTTTTGTCCACCAGGAAGGATGCCGGAAACGTCGATCGGCGCGTCGCCTTCCTTGGTGCGGAACTTGCCGATGGCGTTGAAGTTTTCGAATGCGAAGCCCATCGGATCGAGCTTGGCGTGGCAATTGGCACAGCTGGGATTCTTGCGATGCTGCTCGAAGCGTTCGCGCAACGTGCCTTTCAATTCGCCTTTCTCTTCCAGCTCCGGCACGTTCGGCGGCGGCGGGGGCGGCGGCGTGCCGAGGATTTGCTCGAGCACCCACTTGCCGCGCTTGACCGGGTTGGTGCGCGTCGGGTTCGACGTCAGCGTAAGAATGCTGGCGTGCGTGAGGATGCCGCCGCGTTCGTCGTCGGCGAAGGTGACGCGCACGAACTCGCTGCTCGAACGGCCGCCGCCTTTGCCGCCGAATTTGCCGCCGAACTTACCGGTTCGCCCTTGAACAAACGGCGTGCCGGCCTTCACGATTTCCTTTTGGCCGACTCGATTGCCGTTGGTGTCGGCGATGCCGTAATGAGCGGCCAGGCGTCCATTCATGAACGTGAAGTTGCTGTCGAGCAAATCGAGCACGCTGCGATCTTCCTTGATGATCGCCTGGAAGAACAGCTCCGTCTCGCGGATCATGGCGTTGCGCAGGCCGTCGTCGAAATCGGGGAACAGCGTCGAATCCGGCGCATGCGATTTGAGCAATCGCAACTGCAACCATTGAGCGGCGAAGTTTTCGACGAGCGCGTACGACTTCGGATCGGCGAGCATGCGCTTGACCTGGGCTTCGAGATTGGCGTGCAGTTGTTTCTTCTCGGCCAGCCCGAACAGCTCATCGTCGGGCATGGTGCTCCAAAGGAAGTACGAGAGCCGCGAGGCGAGTTGATATTCGTCGATCGGGTGCGCGTCCTTCGAATCGGGACGATGATCGAGTTCGACGCGGAAGAGAAACTTCGGCGAGCAGAGAATCGCCTGCATCGCCAGTTGAATGCCGGCTTCCGTCTTTTCACCGTTCTTTTCCGCATGATGAACGAGGTTGGCGAGTCGATCAATCTCGGCCTTGGTCGCAGGTCGGCGATACGCCTTGGTCGCGAAGCGTTCGAGAATCTCGGGCACGGCGTCGCGCGTCGAGAGGCCGTCCTGGTGGGCCATGATCTTCTTGTGCGACGCGGGACGCGTGTCGAGCGGGCCTTCAAGCTGAAGCATTTCAAGGAAGAAGGTTCGCTCCGCGGGGCCGTCGGGATCCTTGAATTCGTTCAAGAGAACCGCCGCCATGCGGTGGGCGCCTTTCTTCAGCTCCAGCCTGATTTCCAGCGCTTGCGGGTTCATTGGATCGTTCGTCGGCACATCGAAGACCTTTACTTCCTTGCCGTCGATCGTCAGAGCAATCTTGACCGGCTCGGCGCCGAGCTGCTGACCGTAACCGCGAATGCGTGCCTTGAATTGGCCGTCTTGCGTGAGATTGTAAAGCGTATTCAGCGGAGATTTCGTTTTCGTGATCGGACGAAACTTGCCGACCTTGTCCGGGTTCGGCACCGACGGCTCCGTGAAGCGAGCCGACACCGTGCGCGTCGATGGCTTCGGCAATTCGCCGCCGATGATCGCTTGCTGCGTGATCGTCTCGGCCGCGGCGAGGTAACGCTCCATCAGCACCGGCGAAACGGTGAGCACATCGCCGATGTTGTCGAAGCCGTGGCCGACATCGTCCGCAGGAAAATCCTCGGCCGGCTTGAAATCGACGCCGATGAGGTCGCGAATCGTGTTGTTGTACTCCGCTCGATTGAGCCGGCGCATCGTGACGCGTCCCGGATCGCGCGGGCCTTTCGCGTCGGCTTCGGTGAAGATGGCGTGAATCGTCTTGAGGAACTTGTCGGTGTCATTGACATCGGGCCGCGGCTGCTTTTCGGGCGGCATCTCGCCGGCCGAGAGCATGCGGATCACTTCGATCCAGCGTTTGCGGTCCTTGAGGATCGCTTTTTCGTCGGTGTAGATGTGCAACGCGAGCGACGCGTTTTTCTTCTTCGGGCCGTGACACTGGACGCAATGCTTGTTGACGTAAGGGACGATGATTTTTTCGACAGCGTCATTCGACTCGGCAGCAGGGGCTTGACCGGCCGTTCGGTTGATGACGTAACCGGCCAGCGCGAGGATGAACACCGAAACGGCTGCAACGTAACGCATGGCGGCAACGTCCACGTGGGTTGGGAGGATAAGTTGATTGTACGAACCCGCGAGGGTTGCCGCAATTCGGAATTGCCCCGCTTGCGGTTTAGCGCTCGCATGGCGCCATGCGAGCGCTAAACCGCAAGCGGCACTATAATACTCCCAATGCCAACCTGGATCGACACCCACGCTCACCTCGATGACGAACGCTTCCACGCCGATCTGCCGGCCGTGCTCGAACGCTCGGCGTCCGCCGGCCTGGAACGCATCGTCGTCATCGCCACCACCGCGCTCGACAGCCCGCGCTGTGTCGAACTTGCCGCAAAACACGCGATCCTGCGAGCGAGCGTCGGCATTCAGCCAAACCACGTCGCAGAAGCGTCGCCGACCGCGTGGGATCAAGTCGTCGCATTGTCAACGCGGCCGGAAGTGGTCGCGCTCGGCGAGACGGGGCTGGATCGCCACTGGGATTACACGCCGTTTGCGCAACAAGAGGATTACTTCGCCCGGCATCTAGAATTGGCCCGCAGGCTCGATCGCGCGGTCGTCATCCATTGCCGCGAGGCGGAGGCAGACACCGTGCGGATGTTGCGAACCGATTTCGACAAGCACGGCCCCGTTCGCGCAGTGATGCACAGTTTCACGGGCGATCTGGCGACGGCAGAAGCGTGCGTCGCGATGGGTTTGCACATTTCCTTTGCCGGCATGCTCACCTATAAAAACGCACAGGCGTTGCGCGACGTGGCCGCGAAGATGCCGCTTGATCGCGTACTGGTCGAGACCGATTGTCCGTATCTGTCGCCGGTGCCGCACCGCGGGCAACGCAATGAACCTGCCCACGTCGTCCATACAGCGGCCGTCCTTGCGGAAACGATCGGCGTGTCCATTGACGTGATTGCGGGAAACACGACGTGCAACGCGCGGCGATTGTTTGGGATCTAACCGTTGACGTTTAGCGCTCGCATGGCGCCATGCGAGCGCTAAACGTCAACAAGGAGTTTTGAAATGACCATCCCCGATCTGATCGGAACCCTCGACTTCAACCGTGCGAAAACGCTCGCCTTTATCGACGGCCTCGCCAAGGTCGGCGACGTGCCCAAAGCGCTTGCCTGGCGTCCCGGACCGGGCCGAGCGCACATCGCCTGGCAGCTCATGCACATTGCCGCGACCGACGATCGTCACGTCCACGTCCGCATGGGCCCGCCCGGCGGCCAACCCCAGGACGCGGAGCTGGTGCGCCGCTTCGCCGGCGGCTCGACGCCGGATGACGAGATTCCGAACGTCGATGCCATCAAGAGTTATCTGGATGCGCAGCGCAAGAACGTGATTGCGTTTTTGAAGAAGCTTGATGAAAAAACGCTGCTGACGAAGCCGCACGATCAGGCGCCATGGACCTACCAGGAGTGGGTGAAAGTGCTGGCGTGGCATGAAGCGCATCATCAGGGGCAGGCGCATTTGACGTTGAATCTTTACAAGGCGGCGCTTGGTATCAAGTAACCCGGTTTACGTTTAGCGCTCGCCCGGCGCCACGCGGGCGCTAAACGAAGACACGGGTTCATTTCCGCACCCGCGCCACGCGTCCATGCACCTCGCCGACGATCAGCTCTTCAACGCGCGGCCCCCACGCCGTCGGCAGGCCATAATAAATCATCGACGTGTCCCCTTCGTAACCGCCTTCCTTGAGCACCTTGAGCGACGGGATGTACGCCATCACGTCGTTCGTGTACCCCGCCACCCAAACGCGGCCGAGTTCCTTCTTGAGCCGCACCGAATAATCGACGACGACCTCGCCGCCCAGGGCGATCCACGTCAAATCCTTGCCAAGTTGCCATGCTTGAATCGGATACGGATACGTCGCCTTGAGCGAGCCGGTTTTTTCGATGTCCGCGAGCAACATCTTGGCGCGCGACGCAATGGTTGCGTTCTTGCTCATCGTATCTTGCACAATCTTCTCGCGGCTCGGCAATTCACCGAACGGTAGGTCGATGCGCGTGAACGTCGTTTTCATACGCGGCTCGATCGGCTTCATCGGCGCCTTGACGACTTGATCCACGGCTTCCGCAAGTTGTTTGCCGTACGTCTCCGCGAGTTCGTTCTTCCGGCGCGGCAACGGATTCTGATCGGCGCCGCAACCTGCGAAGAAAAGGGCCGTCGCCTCGGGATGGCGTTTCTCCAGCTCAAGCTGCGCAAAGCCGGGATAATCGCCGCTCCATTGATAGAAGTCCATCACGGTCGCGTGACAGGCGTAGCCGAACACGATGGCGAGCACCTTGCCGTCGGGATCGCGCACGCACAACACCGGCACGTCATGATCGACCGGGCCGTTGAGCTGGCCCAGGTCGCGCATTTTCGGAACGTCCTTCTCCTTGTTGGTGCGGCGATTGGTGGCGAACGTCGTGAAGCCGTTGTTCCACGTCAATTGCGTCAACTTCATGTCCTTGATGGCGGCGCCGACCAATTCGACAAGTTGTCGATGCAGTTCCTTGGTGTAGTTCTTGACAAGTTCATGCTGCTTTTCGTCGAAGTTGTACATCGCAATCAGGTTCTTGCCGACGACGGGGCCGCAATGCGTGTGCGAACAGGCGAGCATGATTTGATCGCGCTCAAGGCCATGCTTTTTTTGCACGTCGTCACAAACTTCGTCGGAAAGCTGCTTGTCGATGCCGACCAGATCGAGCGTGATGAGCAAGCCGCGTTTGCCGCTCGCATCTTGCAAGATCAGCGCCTTGGCCCAGAGGTCGTGCACCTTTCCCTCGGCCGGCTTGTTGCGGCTGCCGTAGCCGGACATCCACATGGATTGCTTGGGGGTGATGACGGTTTTCGCGACGCCGGCCTGCCAAACCGGCTTGGCTTCCTGAGCCAGTGCGGGCTGGGCGGCGACCAGGAATGTGAGTGCAAAAAGAATATTGCGATACATCGGGGCTCTCCATAAATCACGGCAAAAAAATGAGTGGCAAAAATAACAAGGCAGAATCTGTCCTCTCCACGTTTTCATTTTTTTGCCATCCTCATCGAGCCGAAAGAAGATAAGCGATCAAATCCGCCATCTCTTGGTGATTGATACTCTTCTCCAACCCCTCCGGCATGAACGACATGCCCGTCGAACGCAGCGATTCGATGTTGACGCGCAAGATCGTCGTGCTCGTCGCGTCCGGCCGGCGGATCGTGATGCTCGTCGCCGTCTCGGCCGTGATCATGCCGGTGACGGTGAGGCCCGCGTCCGTTGTTGCGACGTACGTGATGAACTTCGGCAACACTTCGCGATTCGGATCGAGCACATTGAGCAAGATAAACTCCGGCCCGCGGTCCTTGATGGCGCCGAGTTCAGCGCCGATTTGCTCGCCGACGTTTTCAAGTCGATGGCAGGCGGCACAGTGCTTCTTGAACAACTCCTTGCCGCCGGTCGTATCGCCTTTCAGGTCGAGCGATTTCTGATACGCGGCAACGACGTCCTTGCGTTGCGAGAGTTGCGTGCCTTTGAAAAGCTTCTCGGCTCGACCGCGAATCTTCTCGTCGGCGAACGCTTGCAATAATTTGATGCGGGCCGGATCGATTTCTCCGGTTTTGATCGTGCCTTTTTCAACTGCATCGAGAAACGCGTGAATCGACGGCGTTCTCGCAAACAGCGTCTCGGCCGCCGTGATGCGCACTTGCGGACTCAGGCTCGGCCACGCGTCGATGATGAGGCCGGCCGCGTCGGATTGCTCGAAGCGCGTGAGCGTCTCCAGGGCGGCTTTTTGCACCGCTTCGGGCTGGCGAAACTTGAGGAATTCGCCGAAGTTCGCCTTGACGCTGCCGAACTCCGCCAGGCCGAGCGTACGCACCGCGGCGACGCGTTCGACGACCGGCTGCTTCTCGTCGGCGGAGGTCTTGAGCGCGTCGCCGACGAGCTGCTTGAAGATTTCCGCCGACTTGGCCGAACTCTTGATGCGATCGCGCGACTTGGCCGGCAGCTTCGACATCAGGCTGGTCATCAGGTCGCGTCCGTCCTGGGCGGGAAGCTTGTCCAGAACGGCAAGAAAATCACCCAGCTCGTTCGCCTGATTGGCGGCGCCGATTTGCGTCGCGAGGGCGCTCAACATTTGCTTTCCGTCGGCCCGCTGGCGCAAACCATCGTCCGAGGCGAGAAGCCGAAAGAGTTCGCCGCGCCGCCCGTGTGCGGACGTGAGTATCGCCAACCGCATCCATGAATCCTTGCCGTCACTCCTTGCGAGCTGATGAAGCGCCTTCGTGGCCGCCTCGCCCTGAGCGGCGCCGAGGGAGAACGCCAGTTGAAAGCGAACCCGCGCGTCGGAGTCATTCACCATTTTGAGCATTTGCGTGCGGACGCCGATTTCGTCTTCTCTTAGCTGCGTGAGCTTCAGCGCCTGTTCTCGAACGCGCGCGTCGGCATCCTTGAGTGCGGCCACGATGACTGCGGAATCCAAGGAGTTGAGGCCATTGAGAGCATGAAGCGCATGAGCGCGCGCGATGGGCGAGCGCGACGTGTCGAAGAGTTTTTGCAATGGCGGCGCCGCATCTCGATCCTGCCTCTGATAAAGCAAGCGCGACGCCGTATCGCGATGCCAGCCGTTCGGATGTTCGAGCAACTTCACCAGCTCCGCCGTCGTCGCCTTGCTCGAGCGAGGCAGGGCAGAGCGCTTGAAGCCGTCGGGCACGATGCGATAGATGCGGCCGCGCTCGACGCCGGAGTCGATGTGCAAATGCTTGAGAATCAACGGCGGGATTGATTCGACCGTTTCAACGATTTCGCGATAGTGATCGATCATATAAAGCGTGCCATCCGGCGCGTTGGCGAGTTGAGCGGGCCGGCACCAGTTGTCACTTGACGCGAGAAACTCCATGCCATCCTCGACGCGTTTAACGCCTGCAGTGAGCCCGGATTCGATTAGTCGCGCATGATAGACCAAATTGTTCGAAACTTCGCCGACGAACAACGTCCCGCGATGCTCGGCCGGAAACGCATCGCCGCGATAAACGGTGACGCCGGTCGTGCCCGTGAAGTGACCGGACACTTCGCCCGTCTCGGTCGGCCCGGGAGCAATCTTCTGCAAGCGCAGCCGCGTTCGCACGATGCGCCACGGCTCGTTCGCGCTGACACGTTTCAAATAATTCGCCTGATTGGCGCCGTGAATATTGAGCATCGGCGGCAGCGCTTGCACGTAGGGATTTTTGACGAGATAGCGGCCATCGTACATCAGCATGTGGCACGGATTCGAATTGTCGCATGTGAACTTGCGGCCCCAGTCGTCCATCGACATGCCGTGCTGCCCGCTGCCGGAGACCAGTTCAAATTGAAGCGTACGCGGATCGAAGAGGAAGCCGTGGCCCTTGACGTTGAACACCTTCGCGTCCTTGGCCTCGGCAACCTGAACATTGCCCCCGGCCGCGCTCGTCGAGACGTGGAAACGATTGTCCAATCCCCAGCGGAAGGAGTTGAGCATCGCCTCGCCCGCCTTGTCGCGGGCGAAGCCGGTGTAGATGATTTTCCTTACGTCGGCCTTGCCGGTCCCCTTGGTGTCCTTGAGATACCAGATGTGCGGCACCGCGCCGACGAAGACGCCGCCGTCCCAGCAGCACAGCGCGACGGGCGAATCGAGATTGTCGGCGAACGTCGTGACTTTGTCGTAGGTGCCGTCGCCGTCCGTGTCTTCCAGCAGCTTGATGGCGCCGCGTTCCTTGAAGTTCGGATTGCCGTGCTGGTTGTACTCCGGAAACTCCGCGACGTACATGCGGCCATCTTCATCGAAATCGATCGCGACGGGCGAGCGAATCGCCGGCTCCGACGCCGCCAGTTCGATCTTGAAGCCCGGCGCGAGCTTGAAGGTTTTGAGCGCGTCCTTCGGCTCCTTCGGCGCGATGCGCGGCAATTCGGCGGCGTAGTCCTTGTCTTTGCCGTCTTTCTTGTCTTTGGTTTGCTCCGCGTGCCCAGACAGGAGCCAACCAAATGCAAGAATGAGACACAGAAAACCAAACAGCACACCGGAGCGCATTGGAACCTCGCCTGGAAAGCCGACACCAAATTGAGGCGTGGATGATTCGCCTATTAACAAAGGTAGGAAGTTCAGGAATAAGGCAAATACTCAACGCGGTTTCGCATGTCGTCCGGGTCGAGCGCCTTGGCCAGCATTTCCAAATCGCGAATCGCCTGGCCGATGGAAATATTGAGCTGGTGAGCGTACGCTACGCCGGAGAACTCGCGCCCTGCCTGTTGACGTTGCCGCGCGATCGCTAGCAAATCTTCGTCCTCCGTGAAAAGAACTCGGCCAAGCGAAGTGGCGCGGTCCAAAAGCAGATCGTCATCCAATGTCGTCGTGCCATCGTCCAAACAGGTAAGAACGTCAACGCCCTTTTTTTGCAAAACCCGCGGCGATCGCGGCGTGAACATGATGGTCCATGTAGAGCGACAGCATCAGGAGGCGAGTCCTTTGGCTTTCAACTTCGCTTGAAGCGCCGATTCCCCTTGCTGGGCACGGAGTCGCTTGATCGATTGAAGTTGTTCCTCGATGACTTGATCTAGTTCAGCCTGGTGGTCATAGTAGTAAGCAAGACAACTGTAGATTTGGCCAAGCGTCAAATGCGGATGTTGGCGTTGAATCTCATCGCCGTCCCAGTGATAGGCGATGCGGTCGAGGGCCACCTCAAGCACCTTGATCTGCGTGCCGATTAACCAGGCTTTGCCGTCCTGGCGTTTCTCGATGTGCGGATAGGCCGTTGGAGTTGACATCGTTTTCTACTCCTGGAAGTCGCGATGGATAATGAAAGGATTATATCACCAATCCAGTCGTTCAAGAATTGGAATCCTTCGGCGATTCCGGGCAACCCGCATCGAGATACGTCTGCAACAACACCTGCGCCGCCACGCGGTCGCGCCGCGCCTTGCGCTTTTTCTTCGTCAACCCGGCGGCGTTCAAGCTCTCGTCCGCGGCGAACGAGGTGAAGCGCTCATCATGGAAAACGCATGGTACGCCCGTTATTTCGTGCAGCCACGCTCCATATGTCCGCGCTGCCTTGGCCTGCTCGCCTTCGTAGCCGTCCTCGCGAATCGGCAAACCGACGACAATCAAGCTAATGTCCTCTTCGTCAACGACTCGCTTGAAGTAAGCCGCATCCTGAATCGCATCGCGCAGCGTGTACGTGGTGAGCGGCGATGCGATACGGCGTTCGGTGTCGCTGATCGCGATGCCGACGCGAACGCTGCCGGGATCGATAGCCAGAATGCGGGTCCGCGGATTCACAGATAGTTCTCGCGTTTGGTCGCCTTGAGTTGTTCAACGATTTTCTTGATGTTCCCTTCCTCCTCACGATGCGCCACCAGAATCGCGTCGCCGTCCTGGATGATGATCAGATCGCTGACGCCGAGCGTCGCAATCAATTTCGCGTCGTCGCCGACGATGACGCAGTGGTGCGTATCGATGCCGAGGTGATTGGCGAGCACCGTGTTGTCGTGCGCGTCCTGCGGTTGGCGGCGTTCCAGGGCGAGCCAGCTACCGACGTCGTCCCACAAGAACGGCGCTTGCACCATCAGCACTTCCGGCGCTTTCTCCATGACGGCGTAGTCGATGCTGATCTTGTCGAGCGCGGCGTATTCCTTCGTCAACACGTCATCCTGACTTGGCGTGTCCCACGTGGCGGCGATGCGTTCGAGCGCCGCGGCGAGCTTCGGCTGATGGACGCGCAGCAATCCCAGGATCGTCGCCGCTCGCCAGACGAAGATGCCGCTGTTCCAATAATGCTTGCCCGAGGCCACGTACGTTTCCGCCAGCTCGACGTGCGGCTTCTCGCGAAACGCGCCGACGCGATAGACGGGAACGCCTTGCCGTTGTGCCAGTTCGACGCCGCGTTCGAGGTAGCCGTACCCTGTGGCGGCGAATGCGGGCTTGATGCCGAACGTGACCAGAGCTTGTGGATGTTCGTTGACCATCTGCTCGGCGACCTGCACGGCTCGGCGAAATTCCTGGGCCGGCTCGATGACTTGGTCCGCCGGCGTGACGGCCATGATCGCGTCGGAATCATTCCGCGCGCACAGCGCCGCCCCCAGGCCGATGCACGCCGCCGTGTCGCGTCCGCACGGTTCGCCGACGATGCGCTCCGGCGACAGGCTCGGCAGTTGCCGCGCCGTCTCGGCGGCATAGCTCGCGCCGGTGATGACCCACGTGCGCGCCGGCGTCGCCAGCGCTTCGAGACGTTCGAGCGCCTGCTGCAATAGCGTGGCGTCGCCGACCAGTTTCAGGAATTGCTTCGGCTTCGACTGCCGGCTGCGCGGCCAAAACCGTGTCCCGCCGCCGCCGGCCATGATGAATGCGTGCAACATCGGCTTCGTCACTCCTTGCGCTCGCGCAAGTACGTGTCCTTCGTGATCGGCGGAATTCGTCCACGGTCCAACTTCAAATCGAGGACGTCTATGGCGAACAGCGGACTAATTTCCACTTTGACTCCCTCCGGCACCTCGACGTCAGCTTCGTGCAACCAGCGGGTCGCCTGGGCCAGCATCATCGCCCGCGCCGTTTCGGGCGAATCGACGCCGTCCTTGTTTTTGACCGGCGCAAACTCGTCCTCGCGCGGCGTCAAGAAAACGGTCCAGCGTTCCGCTTGCGGCAGAACGTCGAAAATGAAGCGCTCAAATTTCAAGGCGTTTTCCGTTTCCGGATTGACGAGTTGTCCCGAGGCATCCAGATGCGGCACCTTCTTGCGGGCCAGATGCCATGGCAAGCGATCCGCCTCCGCGGTGATCTTTCGCAAGAAGTCCACGTCGAACAAATGGATCGCTGGATTCGCCGCCCAGAACTTGAGCTGGCCTTGCTCATCGGTCTCCTGTGCCCATGCTTCCGGCAAATCGGAGTATTCGATCATCGCACAACGATCATCAACGAGGGCGAAATTGCCGACACGTTCTTGCGGCCCCGTCTTCGGCAACACTTTCGAAGACACCTCCGCGTTCGCGTCGAGGTGCCTGCCCAAAAAAAGGATGTCAGCCAGGTTTACCAGCGGATTATCGACCTGGAAATAATACAGCGTGCGAATGCCGAGTTCGCCGAGGCGTTCGAACATGCCGCTGTCGAAGAGTCCGGTGATGGTGCCGCCGTGGCCGTTCGGGCTGAGCGCCAATCTTCCCGGCGCTTCACGCAACAGCCGACCGCTGGCAAGATCGAGCGCCGGCATGGTGCCTTGACAAAAAAACCACACATCTTGCGGCGGCAGGCGGAAATAGTTCTTGCGTTTGAAGTAGAGACGCGTTGCCTCGTCGGTCGCGGGGCTCGTCATGACCAGGAGCGGCACGCGAACGCCGAAGCGTCGATGCAGGATCAGGACTTTCTCGGCATGAAGTTGGAAGAGGCTTTTTTTCGAGAGCGGGCCGATTGGAAACACGCCCTTGGGTTGATCGAAGCCGAGCCTTGTTCCCTGGCCGCCGGCGACAATGAGATAGGCGACCTGGCCGTTGTCGAGCGCCTCCAGGCCGGATTCTTCGAAACGAATGCGTTCGTGCGCGCTGATGCTCGGTCGCGGCAACGGCTTGATGCGTTCGCGTTCGGGCAAGGCGTCTTTCTGTTCGCGCCGCCCGTAGAGGGTCCGCAATTGTGCCAGGTCAACGGCTTGCAATTCGCGCAGCAGAGTTGCTCGGTCCGCGTCGCTTAGCTTCGCGAAATCTTCGAGCAGGTGGT
>DAIOGM010000099.1:12225-19540 GCA_036745215.1 Gemmataceae bacterium | reverse complement strand
CGCCGCTGTAGGCGAAGCTGAAATGGAGGAACGGCGACGTGAGCAGGCCGAACAAGATGAGCCAGCCGGCCAGCAACAACATCCCCAGGTTCTTCGGCATTTTCATGACCGCATCCCTCCTGTCCGCCGCGACCCGCGGCAGAACTAGTGAGTTTGTTAACCGGCGCGCCGCTCATCGGCGCCGAACCGGCATTTCGGGTTCGACGCCGTCGCGCCACGCCGGCGCGGCGTCGGCGGGGGGAACGTCCCAATTCAAGTTGCGCGTCTTGGTTTTTTCGGATTCGAACCTTCCCAGGACCTTCGAGTTTCGAGCGACGACGAGCCATTCCGAAGAGAAATGAGAGCTGTCGACAAAAGCGCGTTTCGCGTCGAGGTCGTAGGTGTTGTCGGTCACCTTTTTGCACGCGAACCCCAACGCTGCGGCGGCGGCCGAAAGCGGCTTGTAGAACTCATGCGTGCGATGGGAGGTGTGATAACAAACGACGCCATCCGGCGTGGTCTTGTCCATGAGATCCCGAAGCCCTTCCTGGGTTAACAGATCGAAATGGACGTCTTCCTTCTTGATCGCCTTCGGATCCATGTGCTGTTGAACGGTGATGTCGAGGAAAATGGCGCTGTAGAAGCCGCGCGGAGCGTCCTTGCGCACGGTTTTCTTGAATTTCCCGTCGATCACGCGGACATTACAACCGCGGCCCAAGGCGTCTTCGACGAATCCGAACGGCGGGTTTTTACCATCGACTTTGAGGTTGAATCGCGCCAATTCGGGAATGTCATTGTAGAAATCGATCGTCTGGCAGGGGCGCCCGTATGCGGCGATCGTGCCGGTGTTGAGTTCGACGACGCCGATCGCCGGTTCGCTCCAAAGACACGCCAACGCATCCATCGGCATTCCGCCAGGCGGCATGGAACAAAGCCCGACGAAAGACGCTGCCAATCGTGCATCGGAATGCTTGTCGTGGGAATCGTCCTGCGGAAACCATTCGAATCGCCGAAGCACGGCGCCGACAGGTCCATTGCGGTGGTAATACGTCGTCGCCTTGCGCCGTAACTTTTCATCCGGGTAGAAGCGACCATAATAGACGCTTCGTTTCATCAGAAAAACGTAGGGCACGGGATCGCCTCGAAGCTCCTCGTGAATGCGATATTCGCATTGTGGACCCGCGCCGATTTGACAGAAGCTGCTCAGTGGCTGGGTTTTTGCGAAACGGACAATGGCTTCTCGGGTGACGGCCGTCTGGTCCACAAGCACTCGATCGAGCGACCGCAACTTGGACAAGTGAGTCAGAACGCCGTTCGTCACTTGAGTTCCGGAAAGCGTGATATCGGTTAGCTTCGCATGGTTGGCGAGGTGGGCGATTCCCTTATCGGTGATTTTCGTGTTGCTGAGATTGAGATAGACGAGATTGTCCATCGACGCGATCAGCGCCAGAGCATCGTCGGTCAGTTTCGAATTGCTCAGATCGACTTCATATTGAGTTTCGCCCTTTTTCCACGCGGAGTTGCGTACGGTGCCGCCCAGCTTGGCGATTAGTTTCAGCGCTTCGGCTCCCGAGGCCCTTTCTCCGGCAACGACGCCCACAAGAATGATCGGCCGGTCTCCCACGATGATCGCGATGACGTTGATCGGCTGCGTCGGCAGGAGATCGCCGAGCGTGATGGCCTTCCGAGTCGTCTCCAATTTGCCATCGACGAGTTTGAAGTCGACTTCCTCGAACCGCGTGTCCTTGGCGACGTCGAAGCGAATGGCGTTCCCGCGCGGAAATTCCCCGTCTCGATCGATGAGGAGTTCCAGGCTTTTATCGTGAACTTTGACGATCGCTGCCTTGAACGACAAGATCCCGCGCTCTTGACCCGTTGCTTGTTCACGTCCGAAAAGCGTTGCCGCGACCAGACCTACCACGATGGCATAGCGCATGTTCGAGTCTCCTGCTGAGCGTTGTTGAACGTCACTCGGCCCAAGCTGCTGCTGAACCGACACCATCACCGTGAGGACGGCGCCGGTCAGCGTAACACGGTACCTGTCAGGATATTTCGCCGCGCCGGTCAGTGTATCACGGCGCCGGTCGGCATATTCTTTCCTGTTGGAACGCAAGCCACTGTCAACGAAGACGCTTCCTTTTGTGCCGGAACATTGTGGCTGCAACTCGGTGTGCATGGTAACGGAAGCGATGTCCATTTGCCCGAAAAAAAGAACGTACACGGGGGATATAAGGGGTCGGGAGTACTCCCGACCCCTTATCCGCCCACGACACCTTTTTTTTTCCGGCGGCGTACCTTAGACCCGCCCACCAAACCTTGCTAGCCCCGAAGCCGAACACTCTGCACGTCACCCGTTCTTCTTCTCCGGCACGATCCACAAGAATACTTTGTGATTGTCCCGGTAGGAGCTTTTCACGGTCGCGGTGGCCGTCGGCTTCCACGCCTTGACCGCATCGGTCCAGGTATAGTCGTGGGCGACGATGCGCGTGCCTGGCCTTAACGTTTTCTCGGCAATCGGGAACCAAAGGTCCATAAACTCGGGGTGCATGTACAGGACGACGACCGTCGCGTCTTGGAGGTCCTTGGGCTGCAACGCATCGGCGTGACGGATTTCGACTAATGTGCCGACCTGATGTTTTTCGGCCACATCCATCGCCTCCCGGATGCGAATCGGGTTGAGTTCCAGGCCCACACCTCGGCAACCGAACTTCTTGGCAGCCCTGTAAAGAATCCGCCCGTCGCCGCAACCGAGATCGAAGAGGACGTCATTTTTGGTGACATTGGCCATCTCAAACATCTTATCGATGACCTCGTCGGCACTCGGGACGTAGAACGGATTGTAATGTGCAGGCTCATGTGGTTTGCGAGCGTCCTGTTCGCAGCGGGTCAGTCCGACCATGAGCGATGCCAAACCGAAAGCGAAAGCAAACAAAAAATCTGGGCCCTTCACCATGGCGTCGTACCTCATGAGGATTGCACAAGCTCTCGTTGATACTTGCTGTCAGCTTCTCCATCCCTCTTCCACCGAACGGCCAACCTCAGCAGCCTGCTCACGCGGGAGCAGGCGCTGAAGATAGAAGGACCTACATTCGCGTGGTCGGTCTGCTGCAGTGCCTTGTTAGCCCTGAGTCGGCTTCGGGACCTCCGTCGGCGGGCCTGCCGCTTCTTTCGTTCGCGCATTCGTCATGCCGACGAGCAGTATCATCAGTGCAATGCAAACGGCCGCGACCAGCATGCCTCCCAGGGACCACCGAGCAATCGCTTCCGTGTCGGTGTAACCCAAGCTAACTGCCGCGCCGGCCGGCAACGGCCCGGACGTCAGCCGGTACACACCTGGTGAATCGATTTGGAATGAATACCCGCGCCTTCCGGAGGTGTGGGCTACCTGAGTAAGGACACCGAAACGCTCGAGCGGAATTGGCGTGCCCTTGTCGATAGAAACAACGTCGAATTTCAGGTCACCCAGGTCATCTCGACAACTCAACTCGTACCGTCCCGGCTTCTCGACTTTGAACGTCGCATCCAGGGCCTGCCCTCCTGCAAACCTGAGGTGGAGTTCCCCTGGATAGTAGTACTCGTGGGCCTTGACCGTCATCCAGAAGCCGAAAACGACGCCAGCCGCCAGAGGCACCAGAAGCAACGTGAGAAGTAATCGCGAGGAACGTTTTGTTTCAGCCATCTCTTCACTCCGACAACGCTTCCGGTAGCAAAGATCACCTGGCACAGCGATTGCTGTTACCGAAGGCTAACAAAGAAGCTCAGCAGCGTCGGCCGCCGGGCTGCCGTAATGTCAAGGACAAACGTTCGCCGGCCCGGTCAGCTTCAGCCGTTGGATACCCATTCTGTCCCCGCGAAGGATGAGCCGGCTGTCCTAATTAAATAAGGACTCAATGCCGAAGCGCGGTCCAGCGTGGATCTTTCAGCGAGCGTGCGCCGGCAACCACGAAGCGGGATCAACTCGGCTCATTCTTCTCAAGGAGGCAACCATGCGCTTTTACAAACATCCGCACGCATTCTACGCCGGCGTCAATTTGCACGCAAGAAGCATGTTCACGCATGTACTCGATCACTGAGGCGCCACCCTCTTCGCGCGGGATCTGCCCGCGCAACGTGTGGGAAAATGCGTCGGCCTGATCCTGCAAGGCTGTTTGGCGCCGCCTCGGTGTTTTACCTTATAGGTAAACCAACCGACAAGCGAGACGCTCATGCCCTGAACCATCCCGGCGCAGACGACGGAGACTTGGCATGTTGGAAAGATTGGCAAGGAGTGCCGATTACGACAGGGAAAATCACTCCCGGCCGTCGCCGTGAATGGACTCTAACTCATCCCGGAGGGGCCAGAACACGGTTCGGCCCGACACCCATGAATAGCCCCTTTTTCTGGCCGGGATGACGCAAAGGGCCCTACTCACCCTCCGCTAGCGATTGTGTATCCGCCGTTCTTCGCAATACCCAAGGAAACAAAGGAAAGTTGCGATCACACCGAGGAGAGCGAGAAAGCCGGGCAGAAGGAGCCACCAGAAAAAGCCGTCGCGACTGACTAGCCAGACCATTATGAGGGAGCACCCTACAGAAATCACAAAGCCGATGTACGCCCCCCCGGCGACCGGCCCCCCGGTCACCCCGGCCACCGGGGCGCGATTCGCGGCAATGATCACGGCCGTGAACAGCAGCATGCCCAGGGCTCCGAAGCCCGTCAACACGGACCACCAGGAGAAGCCGTCCTTGACCAAATAGCAGCTGATTCCGGTCAAGCCAGAGATAAACACGGTGCCGACGACGAGAGTTATCCACAAGGGGAGGTTCGCGAGTAAGTCGAGGAACCAGAGGTCGCCTTCCTGGTAGTCCGGTGCCACGGACGCGACGGAATCCTGTCCTTTGGCTTGCTGCGCCGATGTCGCCGCGGTTCCGAGGACCTTGCTACATCTTGGGCAAAGCGCATCCATGCCAGAGTCAATCGCGCAACGGCCGCAATAATACTCCCGGCATTGATCGCAGTGTAGGAGCGGTCCACTGGGGTTCTTGAAGACCATCACTCCCTTTTTCTCGAGTTCCATGTAATCGCTCTCGATGCGCGACTTCGACCTGCCACAAGCCGCACACGTCGGTTCTGCCATACGACTCCCTCTACTGGCGAGTTAGCGGAATCCAGCAAGTTAAATAACGGCAATCCCATTGAGGCCCGCCGCCGCCGAACGCCTGCGTTCACTTGCCGGGCCGGCTGCAAGGAACGTGATGTCTCGAAAAACCGTAATGCCGCCGTCGGGTGCAGCAACAGATTCGGCGGCGCCGACTATGTGGCTAACCAGCGAACAACGATTACTCGAAGGTCCTCGATTGAACGAACCGATCCGCGCTCGACGGTGTTGTCCCACTCTCCCGTTTCGACTGATTCGTCTTCTAGATCGAAATGAATCAGGTCTGGATCATCGCCATACAGATAAAAATACACCGATCGTTGCGGCATGACGCCTGCCACACCTAAAGCAAGCAGGTCAGCGCCGTCATCGGTTCGTTGAAAGTCATGCAACGCTGCAAGCAGCGGCTCAATTGCTCAATTCGTTTGTAGAAGATCATGCATCGACAAAGCCGCCAACTAGTAAGTAGCTCAACTCCGCGGACGGTCTGATTTTCCTGAGCGCATCTTATCATAACATAGAATTGTCGCGCGCTACCATCGACGTACGCCTTCCCTCATGTGCCCTTATGACACTCTCCATTCGAGGCCGTCGCCTGCTGATTCTGGGATTGCTGCTGGCGGTCATCGGGTGTGGAATATTCGGCTACTGGCTGTGGCAGCGCGCGCTGGCATTGCCGGAGCGCGGTTCGCCGTTGTACCAGGAATATCAGCGCAGTTTCCAGGTTGGCGTGGCTGCCGTCGAAGCGGGACGCGAGGACCTTGCCCGCAAGAACCTGGACCGGGCCGTGGAGCTGATTCCGAGGGAGCCGGCGGGCTGGGCCAACCTGGGGCTGCTGCACCTGCGCAAAAACGATCTGACGCAGGCGGCCGAAGCGCTGCAAAAGGCGAACGCCCAGGCGCCCGAGAGCGGCGAGATCGACGCGTTGCTGGGAATCCTGAGCGAGAAGCAGGGGCGGTTGCCGGACGCCGTCGCCCATTTTCGCAAGGCGGTCGAAAAGAAGCCGCGCGATCTGCCGTCGCTGTATGCCCTGGCCGAGGCGATCAGCAAGGAAGGTGGCAAGGGCAGTGACGCAGCGTATCAACGCTTGATGGAGCAAATCCTCGCGGTGCAGCCAAACAACCTGCCCGTGCTCTTGCAACGGGCGGGCGCCGCGCAGCGAAGCAAGGATCAGGCGGCATTTCGGGACACGCTGGACCGCCTGAATAAACTGGCGCCCGCTTGGGCGGAATTGTCGCGGAAAACGCTCGAAGAACTTCAGAAAGCCAAAGCCGACGATCCCGGCGAGGTCGTGCTGGCCTTGCAAGCTCTCGACAACGTGCTCAAGGCGGAACGCGGCTATTCTCGCGACAGCCGTGCCATCCGTCCCCGGCCCGCCGCGGTTGGTACGCCGGTCACGCAATTCTTGCGACTCGAACCAGCGCGAGCGACGCCGGCGCCGCCGGATCGTGAGCTGTCCTTCAAGGCCGAGCCTCAACCCGAAGCCGGCGCGCCGGCGCGCTGGCACGCAGCGCGGTTGTTGTGGCTTGCCGACGAGAAACAGCGCGACGCGCTCATTCGAGACGCAACGGACGGCGGCATCGAGGTTCGCCCCGGCGACGTCTTCAAGCCGGCCGTTTTCCTGGCGAGCGCCAGTGAAGTTCGCCGCGCCGGCGTGGACGGCCCCAAGCTCCCGTTTCCCGGCGGCGCGAAAGCAATCGCTCCGACGCACGCCGGCGTGCTGGGTATCGACTGGGACAATGATCTTCGTGTGGATTTGCTATTCGCAGGCGCGGGCGGCCTGCGCTTCCGGCATCACCGCCCCGACGGTTCCTTTGCCGACGTCACGTCCAAGACTGGTTTGGGCGACAACGAAATGGGCGGCGATTATTACGGCGCCTGGGCAGCGGACATCGAGATGGACGGCGACCTTGATGTCATCGCCGCGCGCCGCGACGGTGCGCCGCTCTTGTTGCGTAACAATCGCGACAACACCTTCAAGCCGGTCGAGATCTTCCCAGGCGTGCGCGGCGCCCGCGCTTTTGTCTACGCCGATCTCGACAACGACGGAGGGAACGACGCAGCGCTCCTGGACGCCGCGGGCAAGCTCCATGTCTTCAGCAACGCGCGTTCGGGCCAGTTCAACATCTGGCTGGTGCAGGACCCGGGCGTCTTGGTTGCCCTGACCGCGGCCGATGTGAACGGCGACGGCGTTCTCG
>DAIOGM010000099.1:0-12215 GCA_036745215.1 Gemmataceae bacterium | reverse complement strand
CGGACGGCGCCTTGATTAGAATTTCCGATCAGGACATGCTATGGACCGAACTGGGGCGTCTTCCCGGCGCCCTGAACGTTCAGCCAGGCGAGGCAACGCTCTACGCGGACGATCTTGACAATAACGGCGCGCTGGACCTCATCGTCGCTTTATTGAGTGAAGCCCATCTCTTCCTGGCCGACGATGCTCTGCAGTTTGCACGTTTGCCGAACACGGTCGCCATACACGTCTCGGCGGTGGTCGATCTCAATGGAGACGGCCGGCTCGACCTCTTGGGGCTGTCTGCCGAGGGACAGCCCGTGCGGGCGCCTAACCAAGGAAAAAAGGCATACCACTGGCAAGTCATTCGGCCGCTGGCGAACCCGAAGGCTGGCGACGATCGCATCAATTCGTTCGCCATCGGCGGCGAGATCGAGGTCCGCGCCGGCGCGCTCGTGCAAAAACATCTTGTCACCGCGCCGGTCCTGCATTTTGGTCTCGGCGAAGAGACGGCGGCGGACGTGGTGCGCATCGTTTGGCCGAACGGTGTGCCGCAATGGGAATTCGAGGCCCCGTCCGACAGCATGATTGCCGCGGCGCAGCGCTTGTCGGGATCGTGCCCGTTCCTGTTCACGTACGACGGCGACGGCATGCGCTTCGTCGGCGATTTCATGTGGGGCACGCCGCTCGGCATGTACGTGAACAACCAGAACGCCGGCGACTTTCCGCAGACCACGGAATGGCTCAAGATCCGCGGCGAACATCTGCGTCCGAAGGGCGGCTACTACGATGTGCGCGTGCACGCCAATCTCTGGGAGGCGGACTATTTCGACCAGCTCGCGCTGATTGTCGTCGATCATCCGCCGGATACGGAAATTCACGTAGACGAGCGGTTCTTCCTGACGCCCACGCCGCCGCGTTTGCACGTGACGGGGCCGGTCAAACCCGTCGCCCGCGCCTGGGATCACCTGGGCAAGGACGCAACCGAGGAGGTGCGCGCCATCGATGCCCGTTACCTCGACCGCTCTCCGCGCGGCCGCTTCCAGGGGGTGACGCATGATCATTGGGTCGAGGCCGACCTTGGCGATGACGCACCGCGCGACGGACCCGTGCTTTTGATCGCCCGCGGCTGGCTGCATCCGACGAACAGCTCGATCAACGTCGCGCTAGGTCAGGGCAATCACCCAAAACCGTCCCCGCTGTTTCTGGAAGTGCCCGACGGCAAGGGAGGCTGGAAGGCGATTGGGCCGCCGCTCGGATTCCCCGCCGGCAAGGACAAGACCATGCTCATTCGTCTGGACGGCCTCGTCGGCAAAGGCGTCAGCCGACGCGTTCGGCTGCGCACGAGCATGGAAATCTACTGGGACTTTCTCGGCTACGCGGTCGAGCAAGATTCGGCAGTCGCTCGACTGCATCGGCCCGAAAACCTGGCCGCGGAATTGCGCTTTCGCGGGATTACGGAGATGTCGCGCAAGAACGCGAGTTCTCCCGAGGTTCCCCATTATTATAAGGTGATCCATGGCAGCCAGGCGTGGCGCGATCTCACCGGCTACTACACGCGCTTCGGTGACGTCCGCGAACTGCTGGCGAAGGTCGATGACCGCTACGTTATCATGAACGCGGGAGACGAGATTGCCCTGCGTTTTCCCGCACCGGACGGGCCGCCGAAGGCCTGGAAACGCGACTTCATCTGGGAGTGCGACGGCTGGACGCGCGATGGCGATCTGAACACGCGCTTCGGCAACACGGTTCTGCCGCTTCCCGCTCATGGACTCAACACCGACGTTCGTCCGCCGGGCCGGCTGGAAGACGATCCGGTGTACCAGCGATTCCCGCGCGATTGGCGGAACTTCCACACGCGATATGTTACGGGCGATGAATTTGGGCGCGGGTTGCGGAGGTAACCGGGAAGTTCGCGGCGGCATTCGGTGTCTCGATGTCTGAATTCTTCTCGCCAGGAAAAAGGAACCGGTCGATGAGCAAATGGAAACCAATAGCGCTGACGTTCGCCATTTTTGCTGGATCGACAATCGTTTTGTTTGCTCTCACGCGCCCAGGCGTTATGGAGAAAAAATACCTCAGCCTGAGAGACGACATGACGAAGGGCGAAGTCGAGGCCATTCTTGGCAAGACCGGTGCTACGCTAGGGGGAGGAAGTTTCTCGACGAGCGAACAATTCGAATACATGTGGTCCGGCGATGATGGCGCAATCCTCATTTCGTATGCCGATCCAAATGACCAACCAATCTGGGGGCCGCCTGGAATGGACCACCGAATCGCGCATATGAGTTTTCATCCGTCGTCCGAATCTGTGTTTCGTTTCATTCTGCCCTGATTCGTATCAAGGCTGCGTTTCGTAGCAAAGGCGGTAGCCGGTGAAGGTCGCCATCAAACAACCGCTCCTGCTTCTCCTCTTTGTGGGCTTGCTCGGCAGCGTGTTCATTCTGCGTCCGCCGCCCGACCACGCTGACCAACTGCGGCGCGAAGCGTCCATGGAGCGTTACGGTTTCTGTTTGGAGGAAGTGTCGAAAAAGTGCGGCATCGACTTCGTCCATCAGGCGCCGACGCTTGACCCGAAGCTCGATCACATCATGCCGATTGTCGCCGCCACCGGGGCGTCCGTTTCCGTCGTCGATTTCGATCGCGATGGGCTGGCGGATTTGTATGTCGTCAACAGCGCCGTTGGCAGCAAGAACGCGCTCTATCGCAACAAGGGGGACGGCGCTTTCGAAGACGTCGCCGAGAAGCTCGGCATTGCTTACCTGAATCGGCCGGGCGACGGCGTCTGCATGGGCGCCGTCTGGGGCGATTTCGATAACGATGGCTACGAAGATCTTCTTGTCTATCGCTGGGGCAAAGTCGATCTCTACCACAATGACATGGGCAAAGGCTTCATCCGCGTCACCGAACGAGCCAAGTTGCCGGCATGGGTCAACGCCGGCAGCGCGATCTGGCTCGACTACGATAGCGACGGCTGGCTCGATCTGTTCATCGCCGGCTACTGGGCCGACGACATCGACCTCTGGAATCTCAAAACGACGCAGATCATGCCGGAGAGCTTTCAATTCGCCAAGAACGGCGGACGCAAGTATCTCATGCGGAATAAGGGAGACGGCAGCTTCGAAGACGTGACCGAAAAGGTCGGCATCAACAGCCGGCGCTGGACGCTGGCCGCGGCGGCGACCGACCTGAGGGGCAGCGGTTATCCCGATCTGGTGCTCGCCAATGACTACGGCGTCAACGAATTTTACGCCAACCAATCCGGCAACGTGTTCAGTGAAATCGGCAGCCAGACCGGCGTCGGTGAACTTTCCAAAAGCGGCATGAGCGTCAGCTTCGGCGACGTCTTCAATCGCGGCAAGTTTTGCATCTACATCAGCAACATTACCGAGCCGACGCTCCTGCAAGGCAATAACCTTTGGGCGCCAAAAGCTCGGCGCGAAGGCGTCGAAATGCAATACACAAACCTCGCCGCGGAGCTTGGCGTGGAGCGCGGCGGCTGGAGTTGGGGAGCACAGTTCGGCGACCTGAACAACGACGGTCGGCTTGACCTATTCTTGACCAAGGGCTACATCTCGGGGAGCGATGCCAGCTACTGGTACGATTATTCCAGGATCGCGGGGGCCAACACCGCCATCATCAGCGACGCCGCCAACTGGCCCGCCATGAAGGGACGCAGCCTCGCGGGTTATCAACACAAATCCGTCTGGCTCAACCGCGGCGGCAAGTTCGACGACATCGCCCAGGCGGTCGGCGTCACGGACACGCTCGACGGCCGGGCCGTCGTGCTCGTCGATCTCTGGAATCGCGGCGTGCTCGACGTGGTGCTCGCCAACCAGAAAGCGCCGTTGCTCGTTTATAAGAATGCCGTCGTCCAGGAAAACGGCTGGGTGCAGTTTGAGCTGGAAGGAACCAAAAGCAATCGCAGCGCCATCGGCGCCCAGGTGAAACTCTACTGGAACGGTCAGGTACAAATTCAGGAAGTGTCGGGCGGCAACGGCTATGCCTCACAAAACCAGCGCCGATTGCATTTCGGCCTGGGCAAGGAGGCGACGATCGATCGCGCCGAGATTCGCTGGCCCTCGGGACAGACGCAGACGATTCGAGCGCCAGAGATCGGCATTCTCCATCGCGTGAAAGAGCCCTCATGAGCAATGGAACCACGGGGGACACGGGGAACACGGGGGTGGGAAAGTGCGCTTGATCAACACTGCCTTTTCCCCATGTTCCCCGTGTTCCCCGTGGTTCTTTCGTCTTTCGGCATTCGTCATTTCGCAGAATCATTGCGGGCCACGAAGAATATGAATACCTCTGACGCCTCGACAGCAACGCCCGCGCCGCGCAGCGGTTGGCTCTTCCGCATCGACAACCGCTTTCTCGCTCCCGTCTTGATCACTTGCATCCTGGCCATTGGCGACTACCAGTATCAGATTCTCGAGAGCTACGGGCGCACCGCCGCGGCAATCTTTGCCGCCATCGCCCTGGAATTGGTGCTGGGCCGTTGGGACGCAGGCCGCTGGCCTCACCTCGCCAGTGCGTACATCACCGGCATCAGCGTTGGCATCCTGCTCCGCTCGACCCTGTGGTGGCCATTCATTCTGTGCAGCCTTCTGTCGATCTCGTCGAAATATGCGTTGCGGCTCCATGGCCGGCATCTCTGGAATCCTTCCAACCTTGGCATGAGCGTCCTGTTGTTCTTCGCGCCGAATGCCGTCGCCAGTCTGAGTCAACAATGGGGCAACGACGTTTGGCCGCTCTTGGTCATCTGGCTCCTGGGCGGCATCATCCTTTACCGCCTTGGCCGGCTGCACATCACGCTGACGTATGTTGCCGCGTTCCTCGCACTCTCGCTGGTGCGGAGCGCGTGGAGCGGCGACCAATGGATCAACGAGGTCGCGCCGCTCACCGGCCCGATGTACCAGCTCTTCATCTTCTTCATGATCACCGACCCGGCGACCACCACGCGAACCTGGCGTCGGCAGTGCTTGGTCGCGGCACTCGTCGCCGTGGTAGAAACGATTCTGCGCCTGAATCAAGTCATCTATGCACCGTACTATGCCTTGTTCATCGTTTCGCCGGTGACCAACCTACTGGAGATTTGGTGGACAGCTCGACAGGCGCTAAAGAAGGGCGATCCCGCCGCCGCGAATGCCAAGAACGTTGTGACGGAGCTGACGTCGAATTGAACATCGGGCACAATTGCGCCGTGTTTTTTCGGACCATTCGACGCTCACTCCATTCGATGTAGCTTGCCGTCCGGTGGACGCGTCGCAGCCGCCGCCGCGACAAGCGTTGGCATCACGGTTGCCGGGCCTTCAGGTCCCAGATTTTGACCTGGTTGTGCCCGGTGGCCAACCACCGACCCTGGGGATGGAACGCCACGCGCGCGATCGGATGGCCGGGGTCCAGTATGGACAGCACCTCCTTGCAGGAGGGGACTTCCCAAATCTGTGCGACGCCGTTCAGGCGAAGACCTTCCAGGACGTCAGTCCCGGTCGCGAGGTATTTTCCGTCGGGACTGAATGCCAAACCGATGACGTTCCTCGGAAAGGAAATGGCGCCCAGGTGCTCCCCGGAGGCGACGTCCCAAAGTCTGATTTCGCCCTTGAGCGTTTCGCCGTAGCTGGTGGCCAGGTAGCGGCGGTCGGGACTGAGTTCGGCCTTGAATATCCCCTCGGTCGTCAAAGTATGGGATTGCACTTCCGCTCCCGTGCCAGTGTTCCAGGTCTTTAATTCGACTTTTTCTTTGGTGAAGCTTACGGAAATCAGCCGTAGGCCGTCGTCGTTAAAAGCCATCGTCGAAATCGATCCAGTGTGTCCCGCGCAAGTAACGAGCTCCAGACCGGTGTGAGGGTCCCAAATCTTTATCAGGCTGCTTTTGCGCAGTCCGTCGAACAGAGGCACCGCCAGGCGCTGGCCGTTGGGGCAGTAGGCCAGGCAGCGAATTGCGCCTTGAGCCTGGCACAGAGTGTGCAATTCCAGACGGGTGCTCAGGTCGAGGATTTTCACGCAACTCGTGCGGTTCTCGAAATAGACCGCGGCGCAGCGGCCTCCTTCTGGGTCATGGGTCAGCGAACTGTAGGGCTCCGGCAAGCGAAACTCCTCGCGATTCGTGTCCAGGTTCCATGCCTTGATGTTCTTTGAGCCAGCGAATAGCCAGCGGCCGTCGGGGCTAAAACTTAGATGCCGCAGCCACCCTCCGTCTCCTTCCAGGACCAGCGGGTCGCGCACAGTCGGGGCTGACCAAAGTTTCACGAAGCGACGCTCGCCTTCCGCCGTGACGGCGGCCAGGTGTTGTTGATCCGGACTGAAACGGGCCTGAATGAATCCCTGTTCGGCGCCGAGTCGCAAAGTCAGGGCTTCGCGGCCGGTGAAAAGATCCCATATCTTGGCGGTCCGGTCCTGGCCAACCGTGAGCAGGCGCTGGCTGTCCGCGGTGAAATCGACGCCGAGGACCTGCGCCGAATGGGTTGACAAGGTGCGCAGGGGCAAACCCGTCCGCGCGTCCCAGAGCAAAACCTTTTGGCCGGAACAGGCCGCCAAGATCGTGCCGTCGGGACTGAACGCCAGACTATCGGCTTGCTGTCCGAAAAAGCCCTGCAGCGCGAAACGATCCTTGCCGTCTTTCGCATCCCAGACCTTGACGCGTCCGGTCTGGGTTTGGAAGGACCATTCAGCGGAAGCGACGCGCGTGCCGTCCGGACTGAAGGCCACCGCGACAACGCTGCCCTCGTGGCCGCGGTACGTGAATCGTTCGGCGCCGCTAACCCGGTCCCAGATTTTCACCGTGTAAGGCGCGGAACCGAACTCATCACGGGTCGCGGAGGCGGCCAAGTTTTCCTTTGCGCCAAGCGCCACGCAGGCCATAAGGCGCCTGCCGCGCCGCGCGCGGTCCTCGACTTCATGGCCACGGAACGCGATTTGTGCCTTGCCTTCGCCATCCCACGTTTGCACGATGCTGACGGGGACTTCCTTGGTGGTGGCCCCGGCGGCTGCCAGAATCTGCTCGTCTGGGCTGTAGGCCAACTGTTGCCAGTCGGCCTTGGGTCCGTCCAGGAGGATTTCCTTGAGCGTTATGGCCTGGCGAACGATGATGGACCCTGCGCCGGTCGCCATGGCAAGGTGTCCTTTGGGATGGAAGGCGAGCGTGGTGCGTTGGCCGTCATCGCGGTTTGACCCAGCGACGTCAACAAGCGCCTTGGGCGCCAAGTTCCATATTCTCACGGTTCCGTCGCCGCTCGCCGTGGCAAGGTGCTGTCCATCCGGCCTGAAGGCGACAATGCCGACATGGGCTGCATGCCCACGGATCGTAAAGGCCAGTTGACCCGTTGATACATGCCAGACATTCGCGGTTTTATCGTTGGATCCGGATACGAGGAATTTGTTGTCGGGGCTGAAGGCCAGCGTGAAGATGGTGCCCGCGTGCCCGAACAAGCTGTGGATTTCCCTGCCGCTCGCCAGGTCCCAGATGAGGATGGAACCGTTGATGTCGCCGGCGGCCAGATACTTGCCATCGTGGCTTAGCGCCAGGGCGGGCAGGTTGAAATTTTGAGCTGGAAAAATCTTGGCTTTTTGGCCCTCGGTGTGGAGCCTCACGGTCATCTGGTTCTTGCCGTCGGCGGCCCGCTCGCGCGTGGCGACCGCGAAGGTGTTCCCGTCGGGAAGAAAGGCGGCTCTGCCGTCAAAGGGGGCCAATAAATGCTGCACGACCGTTTTCCAGGTGGTGGTATCGATGTGTTGAATTTCCACGTTGGATTCCGTGATCAAGCGGCGGCTGTCCGCACTAAACCTCACACGGATTGTCAGCGGTTTCTTTAAGCTCCGAGAATGGATTTCCGTCCCGTCTTGCGCGTTCCAAACTTTCAACCAACCGGGTTTGCCTCCCACGTTCGTGGCGGAGGCGGCCATCCATTTGCCGTCGGCACTGAACGCCACGTTGTGGACCGACCCGGCGCACGGCAGGTTGCGGTCTTCCTTTCCCGTTGCGGCGTCCCAGATTTTGATGTTCGAATTGCGTTGATCGCGAACCACCATGGCGATGCGGCGGCCGTCCGGACAGTAGTCAAGGCTGTACACGCTTTCGTTGTGACAGTGGTACGTGAAGACCTCGGCATAGCGCACTCCCTTGAGGTGACGCCATTCCCACTGGCGCAACTCGAGCGGGCACTCGTGCAGATAGTGATCCGCCAGGGCAAGGTCGTTGACCTCCAGGGCACGCTGGGCGAGGGCGATTTTTCCCAGGTACGCCACCTGGCGATCCTGGCGGCGCAGGAACTTTTCGCGCACCAGGCCGTTTTGCAAGTCCTTGCGAGCGAGCTCTTCCCTTTCAAGGGCTTTTTGTTTTTCGACAAGCGCACTGCGTGCCGCTTCGCCAGCATTCCTTTCGCGGGCCAACGCATCTTTGGTCTTGGCCTCCTGTGTTTCCAGTTTGCCGAGGGCAAACTTGACGTCGCTCTCGGACTTGGTCGTTACCGCGAGCGCATCGGTGATCTGCCAATAACTCACACCGCCGAGAACGACCAACAAAACGATCGCCAGTGTGCATACTGCAAGAAGTGCGGCGGCGGTGGGACGGCGACGGACCCACTTCCGCGCGCGTTCGACCACTCCGATGGGTCGGGCCTGAATCGGTTCGTTCGCCAGAAAACGCCGCAGGTCGTCCGCCAGGCCGGCGGCGCTTGCATAGCGCCGGGCCGGATCCTTGGCGAGGCATTTCAAGCAAATCGTCTCCAGGTCACGCGGACAATTCGGTTGCAGCTTGACCGGTGACACCGGCTCATGGAGGCGCACCTGCTCCAGCGTCTCGAGCGTCGTCGCGGCCTTGAACGGCGGGCGGCCCGTCAGCATATCGTAGAGAATGGCGCCCAGCGCATAGATGTCGGCTGCGGGACCGATGTTCTTGCTTTGGCCGGATGCTTGCTCGGGCGCCATGTAACTGGGTGTGCCGACGATGGCGCCGCCCTGCGTTTGCAGCGAATCGTCCGTGAGCCGTTTGACCAGCCCGAAGTCGGCGATCTTGGGGGCGCCGTCCGCCGCGAAAAGGATGTTGGCGGGCTTCAGATCGCGATGGACCAGGCCGAGCCGATGCGCGGCGTCGATGGCCCGCGCCAGCGTCTCGACCAGCTCGGCGGCCTGGCCCGGCGGTTGCGGTTCGTTCTTGAGCTTGGCGGCCAGGCTGCCGCCGTCCAAATACTCCAGCGAAAAATACGGCTGCCCGTCGCTGGCGCCGATCTCATAGATTTGCACGATATGGGGATGGCAAAGTTGCGCGGCGGTTTGAGCCTCGCGCTGAAAACGCTGTTGTTCATCCGGACTGGCCGCCACGCCCGTGCGAATCATCTTGAGTGCGACGATGCGATCCAGGGCAATCTGCCGGGCCTTGTAGACGATGCCCATGCCCCCTCGTCCCAATTCGCCGAGGATCTCGTAAGTCGCGTCCACCAACGTTGGACCGGACCCGGAAGGCGATGCGGGCGGCGACGTATCGGACAAGGCGAGCGCCTGGGTATCCGCATTTCTCACCGACGATTGCAAAACCAGAACGGCCGGCAAGATCTCGCGGAGTACCCCGGCCAAATGCGGATAACGCCCGACAAAATCTTCGATTTCCGGCGCCCGACCCTGCCGGCACAATGCCTCGAACTCATCGGCAACGCGGCCGACTTCCAGTTCCAACAGCGATTCCGGCGGCTCGGGCGGCAGGTTCATGCGTCGGACTCCGAAACGCCGCGATCTTGCAACCGCTTGCGCAAACGCAACAACGCCCGGCCATAGCGCTTGCTGGCCGCCGACGTGTCGAGACCCAAAACCTGAGCGACTTCCTGGTTGTTCAGGCCGTCGAAATAGCGAAGGAGCAGCACTTCTTGATCCGTCACGTCCAGTTGGGCCAGCGCCTCGCGCACGCGCCGCGCCAGCTCGCGGCCAACCAGTTGATCTCCCGGTTCCGGGCCTTGGTCGGCGAGGATTTTTTGCGCCAGGTTCACCGACGAATCATCTGGCAGCGCGGTCTCTCGACCCACGGCGCGGCACTCGGCGCCCAAATGATGGCGCCGCAAGCGGACCAGATTCTCATACGCCGTCTTGCACAACCACACGTGAAACGGCATGGGTAGGCGGGCGAGGTATTCGTCCATCCGCTTGGCCATTTCGATCTGTGCCTCTTGAACGACGTCGGACGCGTCAACGCGCCCGCGCAACTGCGGATCGAGGCGCATGGCAATAAAGCGATGCAGTCGTTGCCGATGCAAAGCGAGCAACTCGCCCACTGCCGCCGGATCTCCGCCGCGAATGCGGTCAAGGAGCAACTTCGTCGCGGAGGTCTCCACATCAACGGCTTGCACGAGCATTTCCTCATTGGTACCTGCGGCGCGACTGCCATTATGGACTGCAATTTTGGGAATTGACACGAAATACTTGGCGCAATTATTGGGCGCGAACCGTTCGCGGCGAGCCGAGCCCCGTAAGGGGCCGGTTGAGGATACGCATCCTCAACCGGCGGCTTACGCCGCTCGGCTCGCCAATTATTGACGTTGCGATTGTTTCGAGGAAGCCGGAAGGAAGATGCAAAAAAATCGCCGCCGCCTGTCCTCAATTCGCCGCCAGTGCAGGTAAGCCTTGTCCCAGGCCGCTCGAAGCATCCGTTGCAACGGCCTATTTGCCGATTTCCATCCTACCCAAAGAGATGATCTCATGTCGCGCAAGAATCGACGTTCACGGCAATCCATGCGACCGATCCTGGAGGCGCTCGAGGACCGTTTGGCGCCATCGGCCGCCCAGGGCGTCCTCACGCTGCCGACCGGCGGCCAGGCGCAATTCACCGCGGTCGAACCCGTGGCCTGGCGCATCGTGGCGCCGGCCGGCGTGGACGGTGGCGCCATCGACGCCGCCGGACTCTATCACGCGCCGACGCACGTGCCGCCCGCCGGGTCCGTGCTCGTGCAGGCGACCTCGAACGTCACGGGGCTGAGCACTGCAGCAACGGTGTTCATTTCGTCCACCACTGCAAATGGCGCGTTCGCGCCGCTGGCGACGACCAGGACCGAGGGCAGCACTCTGGTCAAGGACGTGGACCGCGACGGCGTCCCCGACCTGCTCGATATTCAAGGGAACGTGAACTTTCTCAAGGGACGAAGCGACGGCACGTTCGCGGAGCCAATCCTGGCGTACGTCGGCCAGACCGGCCGCGACGGCAATTTCCTGGCGGACCTGAACGGCGACGGCGTTCTCGATCTGATCGGCGTGGACGCGTTCCCGGTGCGGCGCGACGATGGCTCAGCCTTGCCGAACCTGCACGCTGCCCTGGGCCAGGGGGACGGCACATTTCTGCAATATTTCGACCGGCAAATCGGTAGTGGCCTGCGCGACGTCGCCGTAGCCGACTTCAACGGCGACGGCAGGAACGACCTCGCCGTCGTGGACGAGGGCTTCGGCGGTTTCGTGTACGTGCTCTTCAACGATGCCAGCGGCAATTTCTTTCCCAGTCTGTCCGTGCGGACCGGCGGCACGACGCCGACCGCGTTGCGCGCGGGCGACCTGAACGGCGACGGGCGAATCGATCTTGTGGTGGCCAACCGCGGTGAGGCCTCGATCGGGGCGCTCATCAATCAAGGCGGGACGTTCGCAGCCGCTCGGGTCCTCTCGCTGGGCTTCGTGCCGCCTAACTTTTTCCAGTCCGTCGATCGGCTCGAATTGGGCGACGTCAACGGCGACCTCTTTGCCGACCTGGTGGTGCGTCATTTCCAGGGAACGCAATCCTTCCTGGGCGTCGGCGACGGGAGCTTCAGTGCCGCCGCCAGCACATTGCCGGCCGGGGAATTCGCCCTGGGCCATGCCGACGCGGACGGCAGGCTCGACCTTTTGCTGTCCACCGCGACGGGAGCCGACTTCTATCGCGGCATCGGCAATGGGACCTTCACGCGCGTGGGCCCCGTGTTCGACGGCTACCCCGCGTCGATCATCGATTTCACCGAGTTCAATCAAGACGGCAATTACGACCTGGCCGCGCGCGTTTTCGACGGCCAACGCTTCGTCGTGGCGACGCTATCGGGCGGTCCGGCCGCGGCCGCGCCGTTGTCGGTCGAGGTGCGGCCGGACGTTGCCGCCGTCAACGCCTCATTGACACTCGAGTTGCATGACGTGGTCCGCGGTTCCCTGGATAGCCGGGTCAATTGGTTCGTCAACGGCATCGCCGGCGGCGACGGCAACGTGGGCACGGTTTCCGTCGTCGACCGCTACAC
>DAIOGM010000098.1:0-19721 GCA_036745215.1 Gemmataceae bacterium | reverse complement strand
CCGCACCACGGTGACCGTCGCCATTCGCTAGAATGAATTGCGGGAACTTTGTCGCCGCTTTCACGTCCAATCGTCAAGGAAACGTGCGTATGTGGGCCAGATCGTGCCGGCGATTGATAGCGTTGTCGCTCGTTATTGCCGCAATGACGGCGTCGGCGGGCGCATGCCAATCGCAGGAAAGCAAAGAACAACCGAAGGATGCGCCGATTGTCGATGATTTCTGGATCAAGGAAATCGGCCAACACGTCAGTGCAGACGCTGCCTGTTTCGCCTTTGCGCCGCCGGCGGGCATGAATCCTTGGAGCGTCGTGCTGACGCGGATGCTCGCCAGCAAAACGAACGTCGGCCTCAGCAAGTGGCAGTTCGAGTTCACCGAAACGTTGCCCTTGAATCGCGACCATCTGGATGTCACCAACGATGGCAGGCCGTTGCCGGTGATTCGCTTCAAGAACATCAAAGAGCTGGGCGTCGACTACGGCTTTTATCGCATTTTCAATGAGGCGGTGGAGAAGAGTTATTTCGCCAATCAGGAACAGTTCGTCAACAGCGCGGAGGAAAACGAGAATCGCGTCTATCCTCATTTGAAAGCAACGCCCGATCGATTTCGCGGCCAAATCATCACCGTGAAGGGCACGCTCAAGGTGGTTCGCAAGGAGGACACGCCGCGGTTGGTGGCGAATCGGCTGGGCAAGGAAATCCCGTGGATCTACACCGGCTGGATCATCGGCCCGACCAAGGGCGCGCCGCCTTTTGCGGTGGTTTTCCTGGATATGCCGCTGGAGTTACAGGCCGAGAAGAATCTTGAGAAGCTCGATCTGGACGTGACGTTCCACGGTTATTTTCTCGGCCTGGTCAGCTTCCCGGCCGACAAAGAGGTAAGAGGCAAGACGCGCGATGTGCCGCATCCGTATCTTGTCGGCAAGACGCTCAAGGTGCATCCGCGCGAAAAGAAGGACGACGTGGTTCCGCCGGTGGAGAAGGCCACGACGCCGCAGTCCTATTACATTCTCGCCTGGACGGTGGGCAGCATCGTGGCGGTCGCGTTGCTGGTGGCGCTGCTCAATACCTGGTTCCGGAGCGGCGATCGGCGGATACAATCTCGGCTGGCCGATGTGCGCGAGCGGGCTCACCCGTTCAACTTGGAGCCGGCGGACGAGGCGGCGCCGCCCGATAAAGCGGAAGACGTCAAGCCCACGGAGCCGCCGCCGCTTTGAAGCGTCGCAAGAAAGTTGCCCGAAATACCGATCAAGACCCTTGCGTGAACGGGGTTTTGATGAGAAAATCGTGGTACCTGGATCATCATTGGAAGGGACGACATCATGTCAGAGAACAACAACAAGCCGAAAGCCGCCGCGCAGCCTCCGGTAGTGGTGCTGCGTGAAGAGAAGAGCAACTTCGGTCGCTACATGATTCTTCTGATCCCTTCGCTCTTCGGCAGCGTCATCGTGCATATCGTCCTGTTCGGCATTTTCTTCCTCGTGATGCTCCCCTCGGCCCTGGGCGAGAAGAAGGAAGAGGAAGCCCGCGAAGTGCAAAACGTCAATGCGGAACAGGTCGAGGAGCAAAAGGCTACGTTTAGCACCGTGGACGTCGATCCGGCGGCGACGGAGTTTGACACCGACATCAATTACATGGTCGAACGCATCGGCGAAGTCAGCGTGCCTGGTTCGGTCAATCCAAACGAAGCGGCCGGCATCGTCGATGGCGACAAGTCCGCGGCGCCGGTCAATCTGCCCGCGCCCGGCGGCTTCGGCAGCAAGGGGCAGGGCGGCGCGCTCGAGGCGCTCACCGGCCCCGGCAACAGCATGGCGGTCGGCGAAGTCGGCGGCTACGGCCCGCGCGGCATGCCTTTGCAAGGCACGTTCTACGGTCGCAGCGGTCAGACGCGCGAATATGCCCTGCGTGAAGGCGGCGGCACCACGGCGTCCGAGGCAGCGGTCACGCGCGGTCTCAAGTGGCTCGTCCGTCAGCAAATGCCCGATGGCCGCTGGATGCTCAACAGTCCCAACTTGCCCGACAAGGATCGCGGCGCCGAAGGCAGCGACGTCGCCGCGACGGCTCTCGGCTTGCTCCCGTTCCTCGCCGCCGGCAAGACGCACAAGCCCGCCAAGGGCAACGAGTACGACAAGGTCGTGGACAAGGCGCTCAAGTTTTTGATGCGTTCGCAAGACGCCAAGACCGGCTACTTCGGCGGCGGCATGTACGCTCATGGCCTGGCATCGATTGCCATGTGCGAGGCGTACGGCTTGAGCCAGGACCCGGTGCTGCGGCGTCCGGCGCAAAACTGCATCAATCTTCTGATCAACACGCAGCACGAAAACGGCGGCTGGCGCTACGCTCCCGCCAAGACGCCGCAAGGCGATATGTCGGTCGCCGGCTGGCAAATCATGGCCCTCAAGAGCGGTCAGATGGCCGGCCTGGATGTGCCAAGCGTGGCCATTTCGCGAACCAAGTCGTTCCTCGAAGCGCTGTGCAACAAGAGCGACGAGGGTTACAGCTACGTCGCCAACGGCGGCTCGACGGCGCGAATGACGGCGGTCGGGCTCCTGTGCCGCCAGTACATGGAAAACTGGGGCCCGTCCCATCCGCGCATGATCAAGGCGATCAATGCCCACGTCAAGCCGAACGGACCCGAGCGTCAGGACGTTTATTATTACTACTACGCCACGCAGGTCATGCACCATTTCGGCGGCGAAGCCTGGCGTGATTGGAACGAGAAGATGCGCGAGGCGCTCATCGCCAAGCAGGACAAGAACGACAAGAGCGCCATGTTCGGCAGTTGGCCTCCGCAAGGCGACCCGTGGGCCCGCTCCGGCGGCCGCTTGATGATCACCGCGCTCAATCTCCTGACGCTCGAAGTCTACTATCGCTACCTGCCGCTCTACTATCGCGACGCCGGCTACAAGATGGACGACGCCGTCAAGAAAGCGCTCTAAGAAAAACATCGTATTCGCGCGACAAGGGGAGAACATGGCGTCTCCCCTTTTTTTGTTTGATTCAATGCAAAAGCCCCAGGATGAGCGCAGCGATTCCTGGGGGTGAGGCCGAGCGCAATGAACGGCAAATGGACCGACATCGACGTCGCCGGCAAGAAAGTCGAAATCTACGAACCCGCCAACGTTCACTTCGGCGTCCTGTACCTGCATCCCCTCGGCCTGGAATCCTTGCGCGGCCGGCCCACATATGAAAAGCTACTCGATCGCCTGAATCTCGCCTGCATCTGCCCGCACGCCAAGCGTTCCTGGTGGCTCGACCGCCTCTGTCCGGAATTCGACGCGAAGGTGACGCCGGAGAAACACATACTCGAATACGTGCTGCCGATCTTCCACGAACGCTGGAAACTCGGCCCCCGCGCCGTCGGCGTCTTCGGCATCAGCATGGGCGGCCAGGGGGCGCTGCGAATGGCGTTTCGGCATCCGCAACGATTTCCTGTGTGCGCCGGCATTTCGTCCGCGTTCGATTTCCAGGAAATCTACGGCCAGGGCACGCCGCTCGATGAGATGTACGAATCGAAGGAGCAATGCCGGCAGGACACCGCGGTTTTGCAAATCCACCCATCGAACTTTCCGCCGCACATTTTTTTCTGCATCGATCCCGAAGATCATCCCTGGCAACGCGGCAACGATCGGCTGCACGAAAAGCTCACCGCGCTCGGCGTGCCGCACACGATTGATTTGACGACGGAAGCCGGCGGGCACTCCTGGCAGTATTTTGATCACATGGCCGAGCCGGCGTTGCGCTTTGTTCGCGATGGGTTGGAGAAGGAGAGCCGGCGACTTTTATGAGCCGCTTGCGGTTTCGCGCTCGCATGGCGCCATGCGAACGCGAAGCCGCAAGCGGCGGGAATTCCGCGTGCACGCATCGTTGATGATCACCTGCCTGGGCGACGCGTTTTTTCCCGACGTCGGCGTCGCCACCGTCAAGCTCTTGCGCCGCCTGGGTGTCAGCGTCGATTTCCCGGAAGCGCAAACCTGCTGCGGCCAACCGCACTTCAACAGCGGCTACCACGACGACGCCCGCGATCTCGCGAAGCACACGATCGACGCGTTCGCGAAATCGCCGCTCGTCGTCACGCCCTCGGGCTCGTGCGCGGCGATGGTCAAACTCGAGTACCCTGAACTGTTTCACAACGATCTCCGGTGGCACGCCCGCGCCGTCGATTTGGCCAAACGCACGCACGAACTGTCTGATTTCCTCGTCAACGTCCTCAAGACCGACGACGTCGGCGCCCGCTTCGACGGCAAGGTCACCTATCACATGGCGTGCCACCTGCGCGGCCTCGGCTTGTTCGACGAGCCGATGCGTCTGATTCAGAAAGTCAAAGGGTTGCAATTCGTGCCGCTGGAACGTTACGATGAGTGCTGCGGCTTCGGCGGCTCGTTCTCGGTTCGCTATCCCGGCATCTCTGGTGCGATGGTGACCGATAAGGCGGCGTTCATCGAAAATACCGCCGTTGATGCGGTGGTGGCGACCGACGCGGGATGCCTGATGAACATTGGCGGCTGTTTGAATCGCAAACAAAGCAAGGTGCGCATTCTGCATCTGGCGGAGCTGCTCGCGCAAACTTGACGCCGCTTGCGGCTTCGCGTTCGCATGGCGCCACGCGAACGCGAAGCCGCAAGCGGCGGAAATCGATCATGAACTACGCGCAACACGAACACCATGATTTCCTCGGCGCCAGCGCACAAGCGCTTGGCGACGCCGGCCTGCAGCAAGCGCTCGTCCGCCTTACCGACACGCTGTTAGCCGGCAATCGCCGCGGCTATGCGGCGCTCGCGGACTCCAGCGAGCTGCGCGATCGCGCCAAGGCCATCAAGGAGCACTCGCTCGCAAATCTGGATCGATACCTCGAACAGCTCGAAGCGTCGGTCATCAAACTCGGCGGCCACGTCCACTGGGCGGCAACTGCGGAGGACGCCCGCAAGATCGTCGTCGAAATCGCGCGAAAAGCGAATTGCAAGCACGCCGTCAAATCGAAATCGATGACATCCGAGGAAATCCATTTGAATCCGGCGCTCGAACAGGCCGGCGTCGAGGTGACGGAAACCGACTTCGGCGAGTACATCATCCAGGTCGCCGGCGAACGCCCCTCCCACCTGGTGGCGCCCGCAGTGCATCACACACGTGAAAGCGTCGCGCGAGTGTTGTCGAAGCATTTGAACGAGCAGCTTCCCGACGATCCGAAGTCGCTTGCCATGGTCGGACGCCGCGTCTTGCGCGAAAAGTTTCGCCGGGCCGACCTCGGCATCTCCGGCGCGAATTTCGCCGTCGCGGAGACCGGCACGATCGTCCTCGTCACCAATGAAGGCAATGGCCGGCTCACGACGACGTGCCCGCGCGTCCATGTTGCGATCATGGGCATTGAAAAGGTGATTCCGCGCTTCATCGATCTGCCGGTCTTCCTCAAGTTGCTGGCACGCGGCGCCACCGGGCAGACGCTCTCGGTTTACACAACGCTCATCACAGGGCCGAGAAAAACCGAGGAGAGCGACGGGCCGGACGAGTTCCATCTGGTCCTGCTCGACAATGGCCGTTCGAAGGTGCTGGCGACGCCGTTCCGCGAATCGCTGCAGTGCATCCGCTGCGGGGCGTGCCTCAATGCGTGTCCGGTTTATCGGCGCATCGGCGGGCACGCATACGGCGGCGTCTATTCGGGGCCGATCGGCAGCATTTTGACGCCGCTTTATGACTCGGTTTCCGAGAACCTTCATCTGCCGCATGCGTCTACTTTATGCGGCGCGTGCCAGGCGGCGTGTCCGGTGAAGATCAATATCCCGCACATGCTGATTGGCCTGCGTGAGCTTCAACATCAGCACAAGAAGAGCCGGCTGGAACGCCTGGCGTATCAAATGTGGAGCATGGTGTTATGTCGTCCGTGGGCGTATCGCTGGGCAATCTGGGCCGCGCGGCTCATGCTGCGGCGGAAGGCACAGAACGGCTGGGTGTCGTCCATGCCGGGGCCGGGCAGCCCGTGGACCGCAATCCGAGATTTTCCCGCGCCGGCCGAGCAGCCGTTTCGCGAGCGCTGGAAGGAGCTTTCATCATGAGTCCGCGCGACGCCTTCTTACAGCGCGTGCGAACCGCCGTCGCCGAGGGCAATCGCGCCGGCGCGGCGCCGCCGTTGCCGGAAAAATCGAGCGTCGGCTATCAAGGCGCCGGCGCCGATCCGGTCGAACGCTTTTGCGCGGAGCTGGCCAACGCGGGCGGCAAGGCGCACCTGGCCGACGGCGCGGACGCCGTCGTTCGCGCCATTCAAAGCATCGTCCAGCCGCATAACGCACGCAAGATTCTGCTGAGCCGCGGCGGTCTGATCGAGCGATTCGAGCTGCCGGCGAAACTCAAACAGCTCGGTTTGGACGCCAAGTCCATCATGTCTCCCCTCGCCCCTGGCGGGAGAGGGGCTGGGGGTGAGGGGGACTCGAATCACCGCGAAGAGGTCTTTGCTGCCGACGTCGGCATCACCAACGTGCATCGCCTGATCGCGGAAACAGGGACAGTGGTGCTTGCCGCGAACCCGCTCGAGCCTCGTTCGGTGAGCCTGTTGCCGCCGGTCCACATCGCTCTCGCGGAACGTTCGCAGATCTTGCCTGACCTATTCGACCTATTCGACCTTTTCTCGCCGACCGCCTCCGCCACGAAATCGCTGCCGCCGTCCTGTTTGACGCTCATCACTGGCCCAAGCAAGACGGGCGATATCGAGCTCCGCCTGGTGACGGGCGTGCACGGACCCGGGGAAGTGCATGTGATTTTGTGCAATCGGTTCGGTTGAACGAACCTCGCCATTGCTGAGCACGTCTTGGTGCGATAGCATGCATGTCGAGAGATTTCTGGAGACCAAACAAATGTCAATGATGATTCCGGGTGTGGTTCACGACGGCAAGGTCGTGCCGAATTCACCCCTTCCCGACGGGTTGAACGTGCAAATCTTGCTGCCCGATGGCTTTGATTCCGACGATGCCGAACTGCAAGCCGAGTTGGCGGCGTGGCGCGCAGGCAACACGAAAGCGCTGGAGCGAGTGGAACAACTCGCTGATGAGGAGTGAAAAATGCGCAAAGGCGAGGTCTGGCGAGTCCGGTTACCCACAGCTACGGGCCATAAGCAAACAGGCGAACGGCCGGCGGTCATCGTGCAAAACAACACATTCACAACTCCCTTATCGACGGTCCTTGTCGTTCCATTTACGAGCAAGCTGAATGCCAAACGATTTCCGGGCACCCTGCTAGTGCAACCGGACGGAACCAATGGTTTAACGCTTCCTTCCGTAGCATTAGTTTTTCAGGTGGGCGCTCAAGACAAGAACGACCTCATCGACTACTTGGGCACTCTCGATGCCAATTCGCTCGACCAAATTCTAAAGACGATCGAGCAATTGGTTATGTGATGCGCCAGGTGAAACCAATCTCCCCGTTGCGCAGTATTTCCTGCCATCGATGCGCGAGCGTACCGATGATGCGTTCACTAATTCGAGCTTCCGTTTTACTCACATTGGTTTGCCTGCAAATTCCGATTGAAGCCGGCGAACCCAAGCACGGCAACTTCGGCTCCGAGACCGTCAAGGTCGGCGACTCCACGCGCGAGTATCGCCTCGTCGTTCCCAAGTCGATCGATCTCGCCAAGCCCGCGCCGCTCGTCGTCGCCTTTCACGGCATGCTCATCGATTCCAAGGACCTCATGCCGGTCTACACCAAGCTCAACGACACGGCCCAGAAGCACAAGTTTCTCCTCGCGTATCCCGAAGCCATCGGCAAAAGCTGGGGCATCGCGCCGGACAAGGTCACCAAGGACCTCGCGTTCGTCGATGCGTTATTGGACAAACTCAAATCGAGCCACAAGATCGACGCGAATCGCATCTACGTCGTCGGCATGTCGAACGGCGGCTACTTCGCGCATCTGGTCGGCAAGGAGCGTTCCAAGACGATCGCCGCCGTCGCGTCGCACTCCGGTCCCCTGGGCCTGCAGACGCTCCTGGGCGTCCGCGCCGAGCGCAGGTTTCCGGTGCTCATCATTCATGGCGACAAGGACAACATCCTGCCCGTCGATTGGGCCCGCGAAAATCGCGACAAGTACAAAAAGGAAGGCCATGAAGTGAAGTACGTCGAGCTGGCCGGCACGGGCCACGTCTGGGGCACGAAGGACAATATCAACGAAACGATATGGCAATTCTTCGCCGATCATCCCAAGAAGTAACAAACGACCGACACACAGCGCCGCGAAGACGCGATCATTGCAAAATCCAAGCGGAGCACTTGGTTCACAATCAAAAACTCTCCGCGTTCTCTGCGCCTCTGCGTTTCTAAGCAAGGGTATTCCGCGCCGCGGGTGATTGACATCCAATTTAGAAACGCAGAGGCGCAGAGAACGCAGAGTTCAGAATCGCGAGTCCTATTGGATCGGTTTTTTCCTGGACGCGTCCCCGTCGCCACGTTAATCTGGATTGGTCATTTCCAACGCGTTTCCCCAGGAGTGTGCCCGATGTCGATCCAGAGATACGCCCTCGTCCTGTCCACTTTGATTGTTTTCGTCGTCGCCGGCCTCGCGCAACCAGTGGGCGGTCAGGCGGGGAAATCGTCCCTCATCGTCAAGCTCGATGCGGACACGCTGCCGGAAGGCGCACGCCTTCGCCTGGGCAAATTGAGCGGGCATCGCTACACCGGGCAGTTCACCTTCGCCATCATGTCGGCGGACGCGAAGTTCGTCGCCGTCATGTCCGGCAACACCGGGACCGTGGACATCCTCGATGTCGCCACCAACAAGACCATCCAGCAATTGAAGACGCAAGCGTTCGGCGGCGTCGCCGGCATGTCGTTTTCGCCCGACGGCAAAGTGCTCGCCCTGGAAACGTTCGGCCAGGACCTGCGCATCTGGGACATCGCGACCGGCAAACAGATCCAGCAGTTTCAACACAAAAACAACGGCGGCGGCGGCAATCGCCAGGCGGGGCCGAGCTTTTCCAGGGACGGCAAGCTCGTCAGCGTCGGCAACGAACGATTCGTCGGCAAGGAAAATCAGGGCGAAATCAAGGCCTGGGAAATCGCCACCGGCAAGATCTTTGGCCCCTTCAGCACGTTGCACAACTACAACATCCGCTCCGCCCTCGCGCCGGACGGCAAGACCATGATTAGCTGGGGCCATTACTCCGCTCGCAACCCCGGCGGCGGCGCCGATCGCGAAATCCCGCGCACCATCCAGGTCTGGGACCTCGCGATCGGCAAGGAAGCTCGCCAGATCAAGCTCGATTTCGGCCCGCAAAGCTACAACAACATCGTCGACGTCGCCTTCACGCCCGACGGCAAATCGCTCGCCGTCACCAGCGGCATGTCCACCAATCACATCGTCGATTACGAAACCGGCAAGGAAACACGCCGCTTCTCCGGCCAGCGCGGCAACCATCTCCTCCGCTTTTCTCCCGACGGCCAAATTCTCGCGACGTTCGACCAGTACGGCGCCGGCAGCGTCCAGGCGTGGGACATGCAATCCGGCAAACGCATCGAAATATCCGATGGGCCGAAGACGCAAATCCTGAGCGTTGGCTTCCCGGGCAACAACAAGGTGACTGCTCTCGGCAATCTGTCCGGCGCTCTCATCTGGTGGGACGCAACCGCCGACGAAAGCAAGTCGCCGTTCCTGGGACACTTGACGCCAATCGTCGGCCTGGCGTACAGCGCCGACGGCAAATCAATCGTCACCGCGGGCAACGATTCGCGTTTGCTCTGGTGGGACGCTCAGACCGGCGACCAGAAACGCGAGCTGCGCCTGTACGACGACGACGCGCGTTACGGCGGCAACCCGGGACAGATCAACACGCTCACGCTGTCGCCGGACGGCCGTTACGCTGCCACGCCGAGCCACGCGGGCAACGGCGGCGTGCGTTTGTGGAACCTCAAGAACGGCCGATCGATCTGCGACTTCGAAGGCCCGCGTTCCTATTCGTACCCCGGCATGGCGTTTTCTCCCGATAGCACGATGATCGCCGCCGCCGGCTCGCAGTATCCGATGCACATCTGGAACCTGCAGACCGGCCAGGAAATGCCGAAGATGCCCGCCGTCAATCCCAACGCCAACGCCTTCGACGGCGGCGGCGGCCCGTCGCGCGTCGCGTTCTCGCCCGACGGCAAACGCGTGGCCGTCCATCTCAATCACTACGATCGCTTCACCGGCCAGCCGATCTCCGACTTGATCGTGTGGGACACCGTCAAATCGAAAGAAATGCATCGCTTGAAAGTGCCGATGGCGAACTTCGGCGGCATCGGCGGCTCGGGCAATCTGGCATTCTCGCGCGATGGCCGATTCTTCGCGATCTCCGACGGCGCCGGCGCGATCACGCTTTACAACACGGAAACCGGCGGGGAATGGCGCCGCATTTCCACGACGCTGCGCAACAGCGCCTTCCAGCTCGCCTTCTCCGGCGACGGCCGCTTCATCGCCGCCGGCTCATTGTCGCGCAACGTCGGCGCTCCCGGCGGCGCGGGCGACGATTCGGTGATCGAAATCTGGGAACTCGCCGGCAGCCTGCGCCGCGACCAGTTCAAGGGCCACTCCAGCCCCATTACCGGCCTGACGTTCTCGCCCGACGGCGCCACGCTTGCGTCTGCGAGCATGGACACCACGACGCTGCTCTGGGACCTCACCGGCAAGAGCGGCCCGAAAGTTGCGCCGATCGCCGCCGACGATTTGCCGGCCGCGTGGAAGTCGCTCTCCGGCAAGGACGCGGCGATTTCGATGACGATGAAACGCATGGCCAAATCGCCCGAGGCGACGCTTGCGTTCCTCGAAAAACACTTCTTGCCGATCAAGGGCGAGGCCATCGAGGAAAAGACAATCGATGCTCTGGTCACCGACCTCGACAGCGGCAACTTCCGCACCCGCGAGAAAGCGTCGAAAGAACTGATCCGCCTGGGCGAACGTTCGGAGCCCGCTCTCAATCGCGGCATGAACAAACAAACGACGACGGTCGAAGCGCGTCGCCGCATCCAGGACATCCTCGCTGCCATTGTTCGCCTCGAGTATTCGCCGGACGAGCTGCAAGCGATCCGCGGCGTCGAGGTGCTCGAACGCATCGGCACGCCGGAAGCGCAGCAATGGCTGACGACTTTGTCGCAAGGCGATTCCGTGGCGCCGGCGACGAGGGAGGCGCGGGCGGTGCTGAAGCGGATGGAAGTGAAATGACCACCTAACGAAATTCAAAGTTCGTTGTGAAACCAAGGTATTTGCCCTAAAGGGGCTGCATCTCAAAGCCCAGGGTCGCGCAGCGCACCCTGGGCTAGCGAGCATTAGAATTGATCTACCCCGAAGGGGTTGTATCAAAGTCGCACGCAACGATGATGCAACCCCTTCGGCGTAGTTTCGGTACGCGATTCTGATCCCAGGGTGCGCTTCGCGACCCTGGGCTTTGGGATGCAACCCCTTCGGGGTAATTCGCAAACGCATCATCAATACCGAGTCGCCTAATCGTTGGTAACGTCATGCCTCAATCTCTCGCACAAATCTATCTGCACATCGTTTTCTCGACGAAGGACCGCCGCCCGTTCCTTCAAGACGCCGCCATCCGCGATGAATTGCACAATTACCTCGGCGGGATTTGCAACAACGTCGGCTGCCCTGTGTTGCGCGTCGGTGGCGTAGCCGATCATGTTCATTTGTTGTGCCGATTTGGACGCACCACCACCGTCGCCGATTTGATTCAGGAACTCAAGCGAGAGTCGTCGAAGTGGATCAAGACCAAATCCGATACGCTAGGCGATTTTCACTGGCAAAATGGCTACGGCGTCTTCTCGATCAGTCCCGGCCACGTGGAGCCAGTTCGTTCCTACATTGCGACGCAGGAGGAACATCATCGGACCAAATCGTTTCAAAACGAGCTTCGCCATTTGCTAACCAAGTACGGCCTCGAATGGGACGAACGCTACGTTTGGGATTAAATTGATGTGTTGAATTTTACGCCGAAGGCGTTGCATCCCAAAACCCAGGGTCGCGCAGCGCACCCTGGGTTGGGAGGGACTGGCCTAATCTACCCCGAAGGGGTTGCATCATCGTCGTGCGTGACGTTGATGCAACCCCTTCGGGGTAGTTATTGACTGCGAATACCTTCCCCCAGGGTGCGCTGCGCGACCCTGGGCTTTGAGATGCAACCCCTTCGGGGTAAAAAACTGTCGAAATTGCCACGCAACCCGCGATTGTTCACGTTACCAAATCCCGCCATACGGATTTTTGGAGAGGTGCGTGTGCCGATAATAAACCTGGAGCGTCAACAGATTCAACGACGTAACCATCAGTCGCCCGCCTTGGCGACCCCATCGGTCCGTGTCCGGATGGAAACTGCCGAAGTTGGCATTCTTGGTATTGCGTTCCTGCTGTTCAAGGATGAAGCTGCGCATCTGGTCGTTCCAGGCGTTCCAGCCATTGCCGCCGTCGTGAAACATCACTTGCGTTGCGTGAAAGGTGTAATACACGTCGCTTGGATTCGGCGGATTCGTCTTGATGATGCCGTCCACGGCTTGACGCAATCGCGGATGCGATGGGCCCCAGTTTTCCTGATGTTGTCGGCACAAAACTCCAACCGCGGTCATGGTCGGCGTGCTGTCGCCATTGGCCACGTAGCAGTAGCCTTCGTCTTTTTTGTTGCAAACACCTTCAATGAATGATTTGGCTCGCGCAATATTCACCCTGGGCACATCAAGCCCCGCTGCCTGACCGGTCTTGAGTGCCATGCACTGCCAACCAAAGATCGATAAATCGCCCGCCGGCGTTTTCTCTGGCAAGTATCGCCATGCGCCGTATTCATGTTGGGCCGCAATAATCAAGTTGATGGCATCCTGGGCCGGCTTGCGCAGCGCCGGATCCGTTGTCATGCCATAGGCTTCGCAAATCGCGATGGTGGCGAGGCCGTGGCCGTACATCGTGCCGCCGAGATAGCCGGACTGGTTGTCTTGCGATTGAATCAAGAACTTGAGCCCTTTGTCGATGCACGTGTCGTACGGGTTGTTCTTGTCGGCTTGATGTGTGTGGCCGGCGGCCAAGAGCGGCAAGAGCGCCATCGCCGTCGCCGCGATTTCATTGGCGTCGAATTTTTCTTCTTCCTTCGGCTCCACGATTTCGAGCCGCCACCGTCCTCCGAGCTTTTGTTGCGCGGCGATCCACTTGAGACCGCGCGCCACAGCCTCCTCGGTTTGCGCGTTGCCGCCGTATTCGCGCAAAGCTTGTTCGCGTTTCTTGCCGGTGCGGTACGCGAACAAATTGGGCATGGCGTCGGCGATGGCCTCTTCCAACCCCAGGTTCCTGTCGTGCGCGAGGTTCGTCGAATGGGACATAGTCTCGTCATACAGCCAACCAAGAATCTTAAAGGTTCCGACGGTTAGAGCCACCGCCAGGGAAACCCAAAGGATCGGTTTCCAGCTTGATGAGCAACGACACATGGCATCACTCCTTGGCGTTTCGATTCGTCTCATTCATCTCATTCGTCTCATGCATCTCGTGCGTCTCATTCATCCCAAAACGGTCGTGTGTGTTGGAATGAATGAGACGAATCTTGACCGCCTTGCCCGCGACGCGTTCGATTTTCCCATTTCCATCTCGGATTTGCAAGGTAATGCGCTCGCAACGCAATCTACTCGAACATTGCCAAGGACGCAGTTTGCCTTCGGGATTCAAATTTCATTCGCTGCATTCGGCCGTATTCGGCCGCTTTCGCCGTATTCAGTTTTCGAGGGGTGTCGAGTGAACGACTGAATGACTTGGCCGCTTCAACGCAGACGCATTCGATTTTCCCATTCCCACCCCGCATTTGCAAGGTAATCCGCCCGCCCCGCAATCTGGTCGAACACCCCTTCCGCCAATAATCTCACTTCGTCCACACGAGTCCCACCCTCCCGCCTTGCCAAGGAGCGCCATGAGCCAGATTGAGTTGCGTCCAGGTCTTGCGGACGTACCCGTTGCCGAATCCGCCGTCAGCTTCATCGACGGCAAAAACGCCCGCCTCGAATATCGCGGCATCGCCGTCGAGACGCTGGCCACCGAAAGTTGCTTTGAAGAAACTGCTTACTTGCTCCTCAAGGGCGATCTCCCCACGCAAAAACAACTCGCCGACTTCGACGACGAGCTGCGCCATCATCGCCGCATCAAATTCCGCCTGAAAGATCTGATCAAATGCCTGCCCGAGACCGGCCATCCGATGTACGCCATGCAGGCGGCCGTCGCGGCGATGGGCATGTTCTATCCGTCGCGCGATGTCACCAATCCGCAGAGCAACTGGGAATCGTCCGTCCGGCTCATCGCCAAGCTGCCGACCGTCACCGCGGCGTTTCATCGCATCCGCAAAGGCGATGAGCCGATCGATCCGCGCGACGATCTCGACCACGCCGGCAACTTCTACTGGATGCTGTTCGAAAAGGAGCCGAGCCCCGCGATCCGCAAGGTGATCGACGCCTGCCTGATCCTGCACGCCGAGCACACGATGAACGCGTCTACGTTTAGTAGTCGCGTGACCGGCTCGACGCTCGCCAATCCGTACACCGTGATCAGCGCCGCGATCGGCACGCTCACCGGCCCGCTGCACGGCGGCGCCAACGAAGAAGTGCTGACGATGCTCGCGGAGATCGGCAACATCAAGAACGTCCGCAACTGGTGCGAGGACGCCATCGCCAACAAGAAGAAGATCATGGGCTTCGGCCATCGCGTTTACAAGGTGAAGGACCCGCGTGCCACGGTGTTGCAGAGTTTGGCCGAACGCGTCTTCATCGACACCGGCCGGCCGGCGAAGTACGACATGGCCGTCGAGATGGAAAAGGTGATGGCGGAAAAGCTCGGCCCCAAGGGCATCTATCCGAACGTCGATTTCTACTCCGGCATCGTCTACGAAGCGCTCGGCATCCCCGCGGACCTGTTCACGCCGATCTTCGCGATCGCTCGTGTTGCTGGTTGGTTGGCCCACTGGCTGGAGCAGATGCAGAACAATCGCATCTATCGGCCGGAGCAGGTGTACGTCGGCAAGAACAACGTCGCGTATGTGGCGCTGGCGAAGCGGGCGTGATTGACCAAGGAGGGCTTGTGAACTGGCTGGCACATGTCTTTCTTTCTGAGCCTGAGATCGAATTCCGCCTTGGCAATTTACTCGCGGATTTGGTCAAGGGACACGACCGCGTCGGGGTGAGCGACGCTTTCCTTCGCGGCGTGCGCCAGCACCAAGAGATTGACGTATTCACCGATTCTCATCCCGTGGTTCACCAAAGCCGGGCACGGATCTCGAGCGAATATCGGCATGTTACTGGTATCCTTGTTGATGTCTTCTATGATCACTTCCTGGCGCTCCATTGGGACCAGTATTCCACTCTACCATTGGCAGCATTCGCGGCCGGCCTATACGCTGACATACGGGCACATTCGATCAACTTGCCAGCGGAAGCTCAAGCCACGGTTGATCGAATGATTTGCGAAGATCGACTCGCGTCCTACCGCCGTATCGAAGGGATCGAGGCGACGCTGAGACGGGTGTCGATCCGTCTGTCGAAGCGGGTCGGGAAAGACTTCCAATTGCAGAGAGCCGTGTCGGATCTGCAGCTCAACTTCGACGGGCTGGAAAGTGACTTCGGCGAGTTTTTCCCGTTGCTCCAATCGCGCGTCGAAAAAGGCACCAAAGCGAAATGACGTTTTGATGCATTTGGCCCATTTGGCGAGGAGTGCGCGGCGATGGACCTAGTTGCGCTCGTGAAACCGAGTCACGGCATCGATCCGGGTCATATGGTGATCGGTCAAGAATCGTCCGACGGGGTTCGCTATTTTGGCTTCCGATTCGATCCAGAGGATTTGCCGGCCGAGTTTCGGCCGGCTGAGCGGTGGCAGGAGTATCTTTTATCGAACACAGTGAATGGGTTTATCAGTGATGAGGTTGACTTCGTTCGCGGATTGCGCCTGGCCGGGGCGCACACGTTCCTTGAAAAACGAGCCCCCTACGAAACGCAACTCGAAACGGTTCTGCCGTCGGCCGAGAAATGGAAGTCGTTCGCGACCTACTCGTTCAACCCCGATGACTTCCATTCCAATGCCAGTCCGTGTTACAATTGCGTAACGTGGGCAATCGAAGTAGGCAACAAAGTTGTGCCTGGTTTCTTGACGCCTGTGAGGCACGGGCGAATGAAGCTGATTTTGCGGCAGCTTCGGGTGGAGGATGCACAAACGGGAGATGACGATGAATAAGAAGATCATCGAGTTAGCCCACGATCCATTCTCCGTAGTTCTTGCGGACGGCGTCTTGGGCCTCGTCGTTGACTCACGGTCGGGAAACGTTTTGATCAATGGTGCAGCGCTCATGGCGTGGAAGGGCCCAGTTTTCACTTTGATTCCGGCTCCAACCGGCCAGGTGCTGAGGCTGCAATACCGCGATATCACGATCGATGTTGGCTGGTCCGATGACGCCGAGAACGCCGCAAGTTGGGTGGAGGCGGTCAATCGGTTCCTGCAGAAACGCCGGACGCCGGAAAACGGGCAGGCAACTGCCACGGCTCGTGTGGCTCGTTAGCCATCTCGTGTTTTATGCAGAACACCATGAATGACTTGCGTTCGCATTGGCAATTTGCGTTTGGCCAGGCTGTTAGCGGGTTGCGAGAACTTGTCTGTTCCTTTGATTTTGCCAAGCTAGCAGACAGGCACACCTATGTCGGAATCCGTCCAGATTACTTAGTCGAGGTTATCGATGGCTTTCTTGGTGAATCGTTCATTTCACAATTTGGCGGAAGCCGAACCGAGTTGGAAAATATTCGGCAAATCTTGGTCAAAAAAATCATCCCAGCATTTGAAAGTGGTCTGGAATCAGGAAAGAGCCGGTGGAAAACTGGAAATCGAGTCTACGGGGAAATTGACACCAAACAACTTCATGATTTGGCCAGCCAGTTGGGCCCAGCGGATGCCGCGTTGAATGGCTGGTTTGCCGAAGGTTTTTGTTTCGCATATTCCTATGCTGAGCTTGAATCGATGCGACCCTCGACTTGAACGGAATCCAACGCATGCTCGACCCCCAATACATCCGCGACAACCTCGACGCCGTCAAAGCCAATTGCAAAAACCGCAACGTCACCGCCGACGTCGATCGCGTCGTCACGCTCGTTGAGGAACGAAAACGCGTCATCTCGGACAAGCAAATCAAAGAGCAAGAAGCCAACGCGAGCGCCAAAACCGTCGGCCAGGAGAAGGATCAGACGAAGAAGCAAGAGCTGATCGCCCGCGGCAAACAGTTGCGCGGCGAAGTTGCCGAACTCGAAGCCCAGGTAAAGCAAGTCGAAGCGGACCTCAAAGCCGTCATCAGCACGATTCCGAACATGACGCATCCCAGCGCGCCGATCGGCGCGTTGCCGGAGGACAACAAGGTCATCAAAACCTGGGGCGAGCCGACGAAGTTCGACTTCAAGCCGAAGGATCACGTCACTGTCGCCGAGGCGCTCGATCTCGTCGATTTCGAGGCGGGGGCGGCCGTTGCCGGGCAGAAGTTTTATTTCCTCAAGAACGAAGCGGTGCTGCTCGAACTGGCGCTCGTCAATTACGCGTTCACGACGCTGCTCAAGCATGGCTACACGCCGATCATCACGCCCGATCTGGCCCGTGTTGACGTGCTCGAAGGCATCGGCTTCATGCCGCGCGGCGAGGGGACGCAGATTTACTCGATCGCCAACAGCGACCTGTGCCTGATCGCGACGGCCGAGATCACGCTCGGCGGCATGCATCGCGACAAAATCATGGACGAAGCGAAGCTGCCCTTGAAATACGTCGGCCTGTCGCACTGTTTCCGCACCGAAGCCGGGGCGCCGGGGCGCGACACGCGCGGGCTTTATCGCGTGCATCAGTTTACGAAAGTCGAGATGTTCGCGTTTTGCGTGCCGGAGCAATCGGATGCGATTCACGAAGAGATTCGCGAGATCGAGGAAGAGATTTTCCAGGGCCTCAAGTTGCCGTATCACGTGATCGACACCTGTACCGGCGACCTCGGCGGCCCGGCGTATCGCAAGTACGATCTCGAAGCCTGGATGCCCGCCCGCGGCAAGGACGGCGAGTACGGCGAAGTGACGAGCACGTCCAACTGTACCGACTTTCAGGCACGCCGCCTCCACATCCGCTACAAGGATCCGAAGCACAAGGGCACGCGTTTCGTCCACACGCTCAACGGCACCGCGGTCGCCGTGAGCCGGGCGCTGGTCGCGATTCTCGAAAACTATCAGCAGGCAGACGGCAGCGTCGTCATCCCCGAGGTGCTGCGTGCCTGGATGGGCGGCCGCACGGAAATCAAACGCAAGTAACGGGGTGTGCCTTTCGAGTCGGCACTTGTCCATCATTAGCAATTGACAATTAGCAATTGGCAAATGCAAATTGAAAACCCGAAGGACGCGGCGAATTTGAAACTTCCCAAATTGACAATTGCTATTTGCTAATTGTCAATTGCTAATGCCTTTTGCCAACGCGATGCCAGTATCCAGACGCACACCCAAAGAACTTGCGACGCGCGGTTCCACCTTGCTACGTCGCCGCATTTCTCTTAGCATGGCAGTTATACCCTTTCCTCCATGCAGAGCCGCTTTTGTGAAAGCAGAGGCCCATCTAATCCTGCTCGCCCTTTCCGAAGGGCCGAACATCGACCTTGAAAAGCCGATCATCCTCATCGGCCGACATCAAGAGTGCGATATTCAGATTCCCTCGCGCAAGATTTCACGCCGACACTGTTGCATCGCCCTCGTCAACGATCACCTCGTCATTCGCGACCTCGGCAGCACCAACGGGGTACGCATCAACGGCATCAAGGTCGTCGAGGGGAATCTGCAAGCCAACGACGAAGTGATGATCGGCAACATGCGTTATCAATTGAAATGGCAATCAGAGTCGGAGCACACGCAGCGATCCCCGAACGAGAATGGCGTCAAGGCCGGCCCGCCGCCGGTGGGACGTCCGGCGAACCAGGAAGAATCGCGCGACGAGCCAATTCCAATCGCGGACGTGGAGCCGCAGCCGCGTCCCTTATCGCTGGAATTCCCCGACTCCGGCAACATCCCTCTGGTGCCGCTCGATCCGCCGTCGAAGTAAACGCGTTTCACTTTTCCGCCTTCGGAAATCCTTCCTTCAACAAACTATTGTAGCCATCCTTGAGCGGCCGCACGTCGTAGCCGGCTTTGCGCAAGATATCGGCGGCGGTCAAGCAGCGGACGCCGGCGGCGCAATGGGCGTACACGATCTTGTCCTTCGGCAACAAGTTCGCGAGGTCCTTCGGCAACGCGTCCCCCTTCAACATGCTCAACGGCACGAGCTTGGCGTCCTTCAGATGCCCTTTGTCCCATTCTTTTTGTTCGCGCACGTCGATCAGCACCGCCTTCTTGTCGGCGAGCGCCTTCTTGACTTGCTCGAGCGAATCCTTGGTGTGTTCCTGTGCGTTCGCAAGTACGACGAACGTTGCAGCCACGGTGAGTGTCAGAAGCCATCGATGCATGATGATCCATCCTTTCGCGATGACGCCTGTTTCTCCGCGGCCTCTGCGCCTCTGCGTTTCAAAATGAACGTTAGAAACGCGGAGGCGCAGAGGTCGCGGAGAAAGACGCCGAAATACCATTAACGTCTGCCGCGCTCGTTATGGTATCCTCAAGCGATCGGTTTTCCACCACCGGAGGACAGAACCATGCGTCGCAAACTTCCGTGGCTCATCATGGCGTTGATCATGAGCGCGCCGAGCGCCCGAGCCGCGTGCTGCTACTTT
>DAIOGM010000097.1:0-19897 GCA_036745215.1 Gemmataceae bacterium | reverse complement strand
CCCGCTTTTTCCACATCATGACGGCCGCTCCAATTACAATCAAAAGCACGATTCCGCCGAACAACACCATATCGATCGGAATCCACGTATCATGGAAACGAATGACCTGCGGTCGAATCGGCGTCTGGTCCTTGGCGGGGTCAAAGTAGACCTCATCCTTCGCGGGCCGCGGCGAGGCACGATCCTCGAACGTCGTCAGCCACGTTGTAGCCGGCAGCTCGTCCGGCGCGATGCCGGTTTCCTTGGCAATTTGCGTACGCTGATCATCGGTGAGCTGATCGGACCAATTCACTTTTGCATGCCAAGCGTTGTCGCCGAGCTTTCCTTCCGTGCGGCTATCGGAAACGAACAGGACGCGCAACAAACGATTGCCGCCGTGGAGCCGTTCGTTTTCCTGGGCGACTGTCCTTGCGGCGGCGGCGTCTGCCTCGGCCTTCTTGTCGCGGCGGAGCACGAGAAGCAGGCCTAGCTTCGAATCGAAGCTCTCCGGCCGCGCGTCCGTTCCACGGCGCCAGTGCATCGTATCGCCGTCGGTTTTGTAAATCCCTGGCGTCTTGCCAACGTCAAGCGTCTTGGGCTCGCCGCTGGCGTCTACCTTGTATTTGCTGTCCTTGAGATATCGGCCGGCAACGACGCCTTCGACGAAATGAAACTTCGTTCCCTGAAGTTTGGAAGCTTCCGCGCCTTCGCCTTGAACCGAGTCGACAATCCAGATCCCGTCAACCTCGGTAGGAACATACTGGATTTTTTGTTTCGACTTGTCGGGATCGGGTTCCTTTTTCTCCGGCTTCCCCTCCGGCTCGCGATACGGGAAGAACGGCCGCTCCGCAGCGAACGACATGCGAACGGCTTTCGTGCTCGCGAGGCCGCCGGTCTTCGGGTCCTGCATGATCTTGAACGCCGTGATCTTCCATTTGGCGCCGACGTAGGGCACGAGCCAGGATTGCAGTTCCGGATCGTTTGAGTAGCCGTTCTTTGTCAACCAGTTGCTCAAATCCTCGGTCTTGTCGGCTTCAATAACCACGGTTTCAAAGCCGCCGACTTTCTGCTCGTGGAGAATGCGCACGCTGTCCTTGTCACCAACGTGCATCCCGGGGGCGATTCTCGATCCCATGCGGAAAAATGAGCTGATGAACGGGTCGAATTTCCAGCGCGTTTGCTCGACGATCTTTGGCAAAAGCCAAGTGTCCACGGTATTGAAGATGCCGTCCTCAATTTCGGGGAACGGCACTTGCGGCATCGTCGGCGTCGGCACCAGGAAGCCGAAGTCGGGCGACTTCGTGTCAAACGCCGCCCGCCGGATGAAGTGCTGCACCTTCTTGGCCGGGTTCCAGACGATGATCGCGCTCTCCTGGGCGATCGTGATCGACGGCTCGTTCAGCCGCGGCACCGCGGCGCAGGCGTCTGCGTCCGTACTGGTCGCAAGGAGAAGCCCACACGTCCCGGTTAGTAGTGCAAGGAGCAGCGCGAAGCGCAACATGACGATTTCCCCAGAGAAGGACTGCAATTAGAAATGCCGCCATTAAGATGCGCAAATCGGTGAGATATTCCGGCCGTCACTTTTTCTTTTTCTGCGTCGAATAATGCTCGACGATTTGCTGAGCGACGCGGCCGATCAAGACATTGGCGGCGTTGTCGTCCTTGAACGATTTGTCGGCATTCTGCGACGTGAGCACACACACCGCGACTGGTCCGCCCGGCAAATAGAGGATGCCCGCGTCGGTCCGCGCGTCGCTGACCGTACCGCTCTTGTGCGCGACCACCAGGGTCTCAGGCAAGAAACGCTTGAGCTTGAGCTTGTCGTCGCACTTCTTCATGTGGCCCAGCATCTCCTGGCACACCTCGCGGCTCACGACCTTGCCCTCGTGAACTTTTTCGAGCATGAGGAGCGTCTCGCGCGCCGTCGTGGAGCCGAGGCCGAACTTCTTGGTGCGGGCCGGATCGAGCGAGGTTTTGCCGCCGAGGAAAACCTTGGCATTGAGCCTCGTCTTCGGGTAACTCCATTCGTCCATCCGCTTGTTGGTGGACGCCATGCCGATGTGATCGAGCACCATGTTCGTCGCGGTGTTGTCGGAGAAGACGATCATCAAGCGCGTCGCATCGCGCAATGAAAACGTCGCCCCTTCGCTGAAGTGATACGTCAAAATGCCGCTGCCGGGGACCATATTGATTTTTTTGAGCGTGAGCTTGTCTTCGAGCTTGACCTTGCCTTCGGAGACCTGGAGGTAAACTTCGAGCATGATCATGAATTTGATCAGACTCGCAGTCGGCATCTCCTCGTCCTCGTCTTCGTAAAACGTCTCGCCGGAATCGAGATGCTTGACGGCGACCGCGACCTTGCCCGGATGGGCGCGGATGAGCGGCATGAGGCGCGTGGCAAGGGTTTTTTCTTGCGCACGGATCGGCGCAATTGGGAATGAAAGGCAAAGGAATGCAATGATGATTCGTCGGCACATGGAGCGTCACCGCCTCCTTTTGCGACGTTGGATCCGCGTGAACAGTTTTTTCAAGGACAACGAAAACCCTGGCAAGACGTCGCCGCCCTCCAACGTATCTTCCATCGTCAAGGTCTTATGGTCATTTCGGGAAGTGTACACGGTAATCGTTCGTTTTCTCGGATCGACAATCCACACGACGCTGACGCCGGCATCGAAATTGTCGTCGAGCTTCCGGTCCATTTCTTTTGGCGTGTTGCTCTTGCTGAGTACCTCTACCGCCAGATCGGCCATCACCTCAATAATCCAAGTTTCGGGAACCTCTTGGTTTGGAAGGCGTTCCCAAGAAATGAAACCCGTGTCGGGAAATCGAATTCGCCCTGGTCGGATGCGCATTGGCGCATCCGGACTGAATGCGACTCCGCGGTCGTCCTTGTCAAGGTAATTCCAAATTTGTTGAACGATGATTGAAGCCAATGTCGATTCCTTAAAGCCCATCGGTTTCTCCACGAGAACGCCGTCAATCAGCTCACAAATGCGCTTATCCGGCGCTTCGAGCAAGCGATGCACGTCCTCTTCCGTGGCTTTGCCGAATGACGGACCAAACCGGATTCGCTCCAACGGCACTTCTCCCAACCGATCCAGGAGTTCCGCCAGGTTCTGAGGCTTCGGTGTTTTCCTGGAATTGGGTTTTCCAAACGTTTGGACAGCCATTTCAAGGTGCCTCTAGATCGACGTTACTGTCGGTGAACGTGTTGATCTTACCACAAACGCTTCACGCGGCATACTTGTGACGAAGCTTATCAAGAAACCGTTTGCACTCGGATGTCGCCGTCCACGCGTCGGGCCAGTGTGCGAGATCGACGCACCACCAATCGTTGGGCACGCCGCTAGTCAGCAACTCCGGAACGAGAGCCTCGATGTTCAGAACGCCGTTGCCGAACGGCACGTGATTGGCGCCGCCCAACTCGTTGAGCGTGCCATCAGAATCGCTGAACTGAACGTGCGTGATTTTGCCCTTGAGCTTTTGCATCAACTCCAGGGCGCCGCCGGGCAGCGTTTCCATTTCGCCGATTTGGCTGGCGCCGACCGCGGCGCACATGTGGGCGTTGCACGTGTCAAAAAGGGCGCCGAAGTTTGGATTGCCCAGCGCTCGTACCGCGTCAACCAGGTTGACGATGTCGCTCGGCTTGTTGATCGCAAAGCATGGCTCGAACTCCCACGCGACCGTGACGCCATGATTGGCCGCGATTTTCGAGCACACATCAAACGCTTTCACGCAACGCTCGAAAAGCAACCCGGGCTCCAGTTGCGCCGCGTTTGCGATCGGCTCGACGGTATCGACGCGGATCGTCTTGATGCCGAGGTCGTCCGCGAAGATCGCGTTCTTTTCGAAATCCGCGACCAACGGCCCGCAGTCCTCGACGCTCCAGAGTTGGTGCGTCGAAAGATTGGCGACCAGCGCGGAGAAATCGAGCCGATGTTCGACGACCATCTTGCGCAGCTTTTGACGCTTCTCCTTCGTGTCATGACTCTCGGGATTCGGATGCGGCGCGGCCCCGTACAACTCGATGCCCTGATAGCCCAGATGCATGAGTTTGTGCACGAGTGCGTGAAAGTCGTTGACGGGCTGGTCTTGTTTGAAGAGGTAGGCCCAGCTGCCGATCGAGAGTTTTTTCATGATTTTCTCTTTGACTGCATTGTGTCATCGTTTGCCGCGTGAAAACCGATGCGGCGTTTCGGCTTTTCATCCTTCGGCGACGTCATGAGTTGCCGCAACGCCGTCACGATTTGCATGATTGCGTCGTCATGAGCACTGACTTTTCTTTCGAGGTCAGCCAACTTCTTCAGGATCTCTTGATGATTCAAGGCAAATTGCCGGAGTTTGACAAACGCCTGCACGACGAAAATGCTAATTTCGACGGCGCGCGGCGTATTAAGAATGCTCGCGGCCATGATGGCGCCGTGTTCGGTAAAGGCGTTTGGCAATTTCGGCGAGAACTTGAGTTTGGTGAGGTGGTCACAATTTGTGACCACCTCCGCCTTTTCCAAATCCGTTAATGCAAACATGAAGGTGCTTGGAAACCGAGCCAAATTACGTTTGACTGCCTGGTTGAGCGCTTTGGTCGTTGTGCCATACAAAGCCGCTAAATCACTGTCCAACATGACTTTATGGCCACGAATTGTAATAATCATTGGCTCGATTTGATCGACAATGATCAACTTGGCTTCGTTTGACATCTCAGTTGCCCTTAAACTGCCGCGGGAGGTGGTCACAATTTGTGACCACCTCGCGAGCTGGTCGCAATTTGCGACCACCTCCACACGTCACTTTGCCGCTTCGACGCCGTTCACCAACGTCGCTAACCCCGGCGTTTTCACCAGCGTCTGATAGATCACGCAATAGCGTTTCGCCAGCTTGACGAGCGTCGCAACCTGCTCCGCCGGTGCGTCGGTGTTGACGTCGATGAACAGTCGAATCTCCTTGAAGCCGATGTCCGCGTCCTTGGCAACGCCGAGCGTACCGCGGAAATCGAGGTCTCCCTCCGCTCGCAACGTACAGTTTTTGATTGGAATGCTCATGGCTGTCGCAACGGCAGCGAGCGTCACGCCCGCGCAGCCGACGAGGGCTTCGAGCAGCATATCGCCGGAGCATGCGAATTCGCCGGTGCCTCCCGTCGATGGATGCAAGCCGGCCTCGATGGGACCGCGCGGCGTTTTCACGACGCACGTCACCTTGTCCGCGCGCACTTCGCCTTGCACCTTCAATGTTTGCAATGCGCTCGCCGGGTCGTTGCGATAACGCTCCTTCAACGGTGTTTGCAGTGCCTTCAATTCGTCGGCCTTCATGGTGTTCGCTCCTCTCGATTCGCGGGTACGATTGCCACGAGATTATTTTCCGAAACGGCCCCAAATCGGCGAATGATTTGGGTAGAATACAAACCAACATTTGCTAAGGTCAAGGAGGCGGTCATGTCCAATCTCGTCGGCTGTTTCCTCGTCGCGCGATCGTCGTTGCGCGACGGCTTCTTCGGTCGCTCCGTGATTCTGATGCTTCAGCACGGAGCGGACGGCGCGTTCGGGCTCGTGCTCAATCGTCCCGCGAAGGCCGATCAGTTGCCGTTCACCGTTTACGTCGGCGGACCATGCAAGATGGATGGTTTATTGATGATCCACGGCTGCGAGAATTGGCTCGACGAAGAGGACGAAGCGAAAATGGAGGTCTGCCCCGGCGTCTTTCTGGGCACGAAAGATCATTTCGAGAAAGCGACTGAAGCTGAAAGCGATGAGACGGGCCGATTTCGCGTTTTCACCGGTTATGCGGGCTGGGCGCCGGAGCAACTGGAATCGGAAATGCAGCAAGGGGCGTGGATCGTTTTGCCGGCCAGTGGCGAGATTATTTTTGAAACCGCGGCGGATGAGTTGTGGGAAAAACTGGCGCCGCCGACGTTGCCGCAGCCGAGTATGAACTAGTCGGGCTCGCGTTTAGCGCTCGCGCGGCGCCGTGTGAGCGCTAAACGGCAAGCGGGTCACCTCAAATACCGCGCCGCACTCTTCGGCGAAATCCTGAGCGCTGCCGCGATCAACAACGGACCGCCGATGCCGAACGGCACATCCAGCATCTCGCGCGGCACATCCAGCGCGACGGCCAATTGCGTGAAGAAATCACGCGGCCAGCCTTCGCTGTGATGATGAAACGCCTCGTGCAGCGTGACGCGGCTCGGCATCGTGAAGCTGCGCAGCGCCCGGTAGTTGCGGCGCGTGAAGTAGCCGTCCGTCAACGCAATGCGCAACAGAAAGATGCGCTGGGGCAAGAGACGATTATCGCACACGACGCTGATCAGCCGCAGCTCGGTCAGATCGTCGCACCCGTATTCTGAGACGCGGACGTCGCCTCGCCATATTGCTTCGACCTGTCTGCGGCGAAGCAGCCGAAGTTGATCATTGCCGTCAACGATTAGGTATCGAATTTTCATCTCCCCTACCTCCGTGATGGGAAATTGATTGGCCATCCTAATTCCACATCCAAGCCATCCATGACTGCTCCATCGTAATCAAACTCCGCGACTTGTCCCAGAGAAATTTTGCGAATTCTGGCGAAGTTTTGCATTTCGTTTCAGAAGGTGAAAAAACCTGTTGACACGCAACTGGGAATCGTCCTAGTTCCGTCGCCTCATTTCGCCATGCGCGGCAGATAAAAAAGCCGCACCGTGCAATCATTGCTTGCCGACAGAGCATAGCGTCCATTGGACGTGAACGCGATAGCATTGATGCCGTCGGTGTGTTGCTGAAAGCGGCGCAGCTCTTCGCCGCTCGCGATGTCCCAGAGACGGACGATCTTGTCATAACCGCCGGAGAGCAATCGCTTGCCGTCGCGCGACACCGCTAGCCCATAGACGCCGCTGTGATGGCCGGCGAATTCGCGTTCGATTTTGCCGGACTCGAGATTCCAGAGCCGAATGACGTTGTCGTAGCCGCCGGAGACTGCGTGCCGATCGTCAACAAACGCGACAGCGCACACGTGATGACGATGGCCGACCAGCCGGCGGCGAATCTCCCCGGTCTTCGCGTCGCGGACGCACACGCTCTGATCGCGATAACCGCCGGCGCTCAAGAGCGTGCTTCCATCGGGCGACAGGGCGAGGCTCATGACGGCGTCGTCATGGCCGGGCCAGGTCGCCTTGGTTTCTCCCGTCTTTGCATCGACGACGTGGACTTTCCCATCGAAAGCGCCAGCCCAAAGATGCTTGCCGTCCGGCGAATACACCAGACAGCGCACGCAGTCGGGTAGGATGGCCAATCGATGCGGCTTCGCATCGCCGTCCACATTCCACAATTGAATCGCGTAATCCTGCCCGCCCGATGCGAATGACTTGCCATCCGGCGCAATCGCCAGCGCCCACACTTGCTTCGTGTGGCCTTCGAAACGCCGCACCTCGCCGCCGCTGTTGAGATCGAGCAAACGAATGGTGCGATCCTCGCCTGCGCTCAAGGCCCGGCGATCGCCCGGCAGCATCGCCAAACTGATGATGCCCTTCTCATGGCCGCCGTAGCTGAATACCTCGCCGGTAATCTTGATATTGGAAAGTAAATCCTCGACGCGGCGGCGCATTTCCAGGTCGGCGCTGTTTTGATGACGTTCGAGGTAAGGAACGGCGAGATCGCCGACTTTGCGCAGCGCATTCATCGCCGCGCCGCGTTTACGAAAATCACTGCTGCCGAGAGATTGGACGAGACGTTCCAGCGTCGCGGGATCGGGATCGTCGTCATCGCTGACGGAAGGTTGAGCACCCAGCGCGGCCATGCCCACCAGTGAAACGAACAGAACGGTGAGGCGGCGAAACATCGGCGGCGTCCTTCACCTGTGCGAGGATGCGATTCCCTGTTCGATTATGCCCGCTATCGCCGCGGATTGCAAGCGCGATGGGTCCTCGCGGAAGTGGTCGCCCATCAAGCGTTTCGTACTCTGTACTCAGTACTGAGTACTCAGTACACCTCGCCACGGTTTTCTCGAACTGGCCGCCGCCCGCGACTTCCCTCAATGAGGTAATATCCATGTTCTCAGCAAAGGATCGTATCGCCCTCGTGACCGGCAGCGGCCGCGGCATCGGTCGCGCCATCGCCATCGAGCTTGCCAAGGCCGGCGCCCGTGTTGCAGTGACGGCGCGAACGACCGCCGAACTGGATGAGGTCGTGAAAACGATCAGCGACGCGGGCGGCCGAGCCGTCGCCATCGCCGCCGATTTGACGCAGAAGGACGCGCCGGCGAAAATCCTCGAGCAAACGAAGGCCTCGCTCGGACCGATCGACATCCTCGTCAACAACGCCGGCATCGGCTCCAGCTCCGATCCCCGGCCGATCGCGGAATTCAACGACGGCTTCTGGGAGTTGACGCTCCTTCTCAACCTGACGGTGCCGTACAAGCTCAGCAAGGCGGTGTTGCCGCATATGCGAAAGCAAAAGTGGGGCCGCATCATCAACATCGCGTCCATCAACAGCAAGATGCCCAGCTTCCACGGCGCCGCGTACGCCGCCAGCAAGCACGGCCTGCTCGGGCTGACGCGTACGCTGGCGCTCGAAATCGCCAAGGAGGGCGTCACGGTCAACGCGATTTGTCCCGGACCGGTCCACACCCGCATGAACGACAAGCGGCTCGAATACGACGCCCGGCGTCGCGGCATCACCTTTCAAGAAATCGAACAATCGATGACGCCGATCGGCGGCCGTCTGGAGCCGGAGGACGTCGCCCCGCTGGCCGTGTACCTCGCGAGCGCCGAAGCGCGCATGGTGACCGGGCAAGCGTACAACATCTGCGGCGGCGTGCTCCTCTATTGACCGGCGAGCCGAGCCGCGTAAGCGGCCGGTTGATGGTGCGAGAGGTATCCTTTTCATGCGTTGGCACATTGCTGCGATTACAATCGCACTCATCACGTTGCCGCTGCACGCCCAGGATTTCGCTCTCAAGGACGGCGACACCGTCGTCTTTCTCGGCGACAGCATCACCGCCGCACGCGCCTATGGCAAGATCATCGAAAACTACACGCTGCTGCACTTCCCCGAGCGCAAGATTCGCTTCTACAACGCAGGGCAGGGGGGCGACACGGCCGACGGCAGCCTCAAACGTCTCGATCGCGACGTGTTCGTGCGCAATCCGACCGTCGTCATCGTCGCGTTCGGCGTCAACGACATCGGCTGGGGCTTGAAGGCCGACGACGCGCATAAGAAGAAATACCTGGACGCCATCCGCGTTCTCGTTGAGCGCTGCCAAAAGAAAAAGGTGCGCGTCTTCCTTTGCTCCGCCGCCATCACCGGCGCCGATCCCGCGAAATCGGAGAACGACTTTCTGCAAAAGATGTGCGATGAAGGCATGAAACTATCGCACAAGCTCGGCGAAAACGCGATCGACGTGCAGCGGACCATGCGCGGCATCCAGAAAAAAATCTGGGCCCACAACGAGAAGCTCAAAGAATCTGCCAAAAACGTCTCGCTGCACGCGGCCGACGGCGTCCATCTGAACGACCTCGGCCAGCTCGCGATGGCGTACGCGATTCTCAAGGGACTCGATGCCCCCGCGGAAGTTTCGTCGGCCCAGCTCGACGGCCAGGATCCGAAGCGCGTCGTCGCGTCGAAGTGCAAGATCAGCGACATCGTCATCAAGGACGGCAGCCTGGAATTCACGCGCCTCGATCAAGGCCTGCCGTTCAATTACGGGCTGTTCTACGCGCTCAACTTTGCATGGGTGCCAGTGCAAGACGAGTTGAATCGTTACATGCTCACGGTTAATAATCTGACGGCGGATCGTTATGAAGTGACGGTCGATGGACGCAAGATCGGCACATTCACCAGGCAGGCGCTCGCGAAAGGCGTCAACATCGCGTCGGCGACCGGCGACGCGTGGCAGCCCGGCGGCCCGTGGGACGCGCAAGCGCAGGTTCTCAAGTCGCTCACGGAGGCCCGCCACGATCTCGCCGTCGCGCAAGTGCTCGCGAACGCCTATGTCAAGGAAGGGCCGTTGCCGTTGCAGATCACACTCAACGCAATCCGCACCGATGACGATCTGGTGGCGCTGCAGCGCCTCGTCGCCCAGCCGCGGGCGTATCGTTTTGTGATTCGGCCGATAATGTAGCCATCACGCTCCGCGTGATGGTGTTGGGCGGCGTCCCACAAATTTGATTATTCCTTCTGTGAATGAGTCCATTTCCATCACGCGGAGCGTGATGACTACATTGTCGTGCCGGAGCAAGCGAGACGCTTGCACTACGAGGAAATGCAATGCTCGTCGATCTCGTGCAAGTCACCACTCGCGACGGCGTCCGCCTCGATGGCATGCTGCAAACGTCCACCGCGACAAAGGCCTGGCCGCTCGACGGTCTTTGCTTCATCCACGGCACCGGCGGCAACTTCTATGGATCGACTCTGTTCGACGCAATCGGCACGCATTGCCTTGAGCGTGGCTGCGCGGTGTTGCGCGTCAACACACGCGGGCACGACGGCATCTCGAACGCCGTCACAACCAAGGGTGGCCGGCGTCTCGGCGCGGCATATGAGATCGTCGATGATTGCCGACATGATCTGGCTGCCTGGATTGATTTTCTGAAGGAGCGGGTCGGACCTCGCGTCGGCTTGGTCGGTCACAGCTTGGGAGCGGTGAAGGCCATCTATGCGCTGGCCCATGAGGCGTCGATGGACGTCGTGTGCGCCGTCGCCGTGTCGCCGCCGCGGTTGTCGTACTCGTGGTTCTGCCAAAGCCCGGAAGGCGCGACTTTTCTGGTGGCATATCAACGAGCGGAGCAACTTGTGCAAGCCGGGCTACCAAACACGTTAATCGAAGTGCAATTGCCGCTGCCGTTCGCCATCACGGCGGCCGGTTATGTCGAAAAGTATGGACCGGACGAGCGCTACAACTATCTTTCCCTTGTAAAGAGTGTGCGCTGCCCGATGCTGATAACGCTCGGCGCCATCGAGGCTGCGGGTAACATGGCGTTTCGCGGCGCGGCGGATGCGATTGGCGAGCTTCGGCGAGCGAACATATCGGTGGTTACCATAGCGGACGCGGATCATTTTTATACGAATGCGCGGAGGGAATTGATTGCCGAGTTGGGACGATGGATTGGGCGCGATTAGCGCTACGTGGCGCTGCGCGGGCGCTAAACGAAGACCGGAATTTGCACTTGCATGGAACGCCCGCGAGGCTATATTCCGCGACCTTGGAATCGGAAAATCCGCAAGAAGGGAAGGATCCCATGGCCGCGAAATGGGGAATCTGCGTGCTGTTGCTGGGTTTACTCGCGTTGACCGCCGGTTGCCGTACGCCGCAACCGAACTTGAAGCCGGAGCCGACCGCGCAGCAATTCAACGCTCCGCCGGCCGGCTACGAGACGGCGGGCCTGCCGAAGCGAGCGTTCGATGCGCCGTCGGACCCGGTCAAGTTCGGCATCGACGCGAAAGGTCCGGGCACAATGCCAACGCGCGGCGGCATGGGCAACGGCATGGGAGGCATGGGCGGTGTTCGTTAACTCGCGGTTAATGGACACCATTCGAGGGCGCGGCTTCGGCTCGCCGAGCAACTCGCGCATCGGCCCCTACAAATTCTGATCGGCGGCCAAGAATCGCTGCAATATCGCACGCAAGGTAACCAGGTATTTTTCCTCATTCGCCGCGATGCGATCTTCCTCGCCGTCGGACGGCCGCAATCCTCGCCACGACAGAGTCACCGGCCAGCCCGCGTTTTCCGCGGCGTGATTGAACTGCTCGCGGGCGCGTTGGCTCCACACCATGCCCCAGGCGTCGCGGAAATCGAGCCACAACCGGTCAAACTCGGCCTTCTCAGCGGGACGTAGACGCCAACACAACCAGGCGATCCATGGCGCCGCCGCCTGGGTTCCAACAACGAGCCAATAAGTTTCGCGGCCGGGCGCCCACGCCGGCGCCGCCAATCGCGATATCTCAATGGCGATGCCCACGGTCAACACGAATGCCGCCGGCCCCAGGCGCGTCGGCAGATAATTGAGGACGCCCACAACAATCGTGCCCGCCAGGAAGAGCACGCGCAAACCTTCCGTCGAATGCGTGCCGAGAAGCTGCGCCTCCGCGAGCGGCAAAAGCATGACGGCCAAGAGACTGATGACGACGAAATCCCACGCGACGACATGCGGCCGCCGTGCTCCGAGCACCGCGACGCCGGCGCAACCGGTCATGCACAGGGCGAGATAGCGCGCCGGCGGCAGCGCGGCCGAGTCCGAATCATCAACCCAGATCGCGGCGGCCCAACTCAGCCAAGCGAGCATGGCCCAGATCAACGCGTGCGCCAGGCTGGTCTGGCGACTCGCCCAGAATGCCACTCCAAGCGGAATCAAACCCGACAGCACCAAGCCGGCCAGCACTGAACTCATGAGCTTGCGTCTCGCGCATTGGTTGATCTGAGCGGTTGATTGTATGCGGCACGGCGGCCAATTCGCACGTTAAACTGGTGAAAAGCTGCCGCCTATGCGGAATGGCCACGCCGGTCGCGGGCCAATTTTCATTCACGGGCGACAAAGCTTGAAGACCGCGCTGACCGATGAATGTGTTAGCCGAGCATCCACCACATGGAATCGCACCAATGAAACACTTGATGATGGGCACGTTCGTTCTTTTAACGCTTGTCTGGAGCACCTCCGCGCCGGCACAGCTAATCCTTTCAAAGAAGACGAAGGCCAATCCCGTGCAGCGCGTGCCCGAATTGATTCTCATCGTCAAAACGGATTCCGATGAGCGCAAGCGCACCCACGCCGCCGAGGAATTGCGCGATTACGATACGGCGGTTTTCACGGAGATCGTGCCGGTCCTCGCCGATGTGCTTTTGAATGACAAGAAGGTCGGCGTCCGGTCCGAGGCCCTGGCGAGCCTGGCGAAGATTCGCCCGGTGAGCACGACTGCAGGGCAAGCGATCGAGAAGGCCGCGGCGTCGGACGAATCGTTGCGGGTTCGGGTGCAGGCGAAGGCGGCACTGGCAAAATATCAACTGGCCGGCTACGGTTCGCGCAAGAGCGACGCGCCGCCGCCGAAGAAGCCGGCGACCGACGAGCCGCCCATCGCTCCGAAAGCCCCGGCCCGATCCGCCGATCCGCTGCCGAAGTTTCAACCGCTGCCGAGCGTCAAGGCACCGCCGCGTCCGCTGCCGCCGGGCGTGGCGTCGCCGCTGCCGAAGCCGCCGGGGCCGAGCCTTTACCCGGATTGAATGAAGCCCCGGGGTGAGGTACTCCAAACCCCGGGGTTTGGAGTACCTCACCCCAGGACTTGTGGAGTTTTTGCAGGGCCGTAAATTGCCAGCTTGCCAGTCGCCGCGATCAAGCAGGCGGAATCTTTTTCTTCTTGCGAGCCAGGTTAACGTCCGTCACTTCCATTACCGCCGTCGAATCCTCGTCGTCGTCGATGATCTCGATCGGCTCGGCGTCCTTGATTTCTTCGACTAGCTCGGCCGCGTCGATGTGCTCCTCCTGGCCGTCGTCCTCGACGATGAGCTCGACGTACTCGACATTGCCATCTTCATCGAAGACCTCGATGTATTCGACATTGTCGTCTTCGTCATTCGCGAGTTCGGCCACTTCGATATTATCTTCGGACGATAGCACGTGATGTTCACTTTGCAGCAATCGTTGAATCTCGTCGCTGCTCAACTCACTGATGAACTGGCAGCCTAGCAGCCAGACGCCGGGTTCTTCAGTCTTGATGTGGACCACCTTGACGAAAACAACCGTGGGTTCACGGGCATCGTCGCCCGGCAATTCCAGCGCCAGGGCGGTGCCGCGTTCAAAACGCCGTGACAGCGACAGGCGCACGCCGCCTTGAGAAATATCGTTGATCGCGGCGTTCCAGCCCGCTTCCTTCATGTCCAGAAGCGACGCGGGATGACATCGGGCAGGGATATCACATGGTTGACGTTCGTACACGCGGCAATCGCGCGGGGCCCGTTTTTGTTGGGCCTGCAATTGACTGGCCATATTACCCCCTCTCAAAGATTAGATCATTAGAAGACTAGCTCGCCGATTTGAAGAGTCAAATCGCTCGTTTGACACGCTTCCTGGATTAACCTAGTCTTGCGTGAGAACAAGCTTCACGAGCCTCGCGCCGGAACGAGAACGCATTCTCGATGACAGCCATGGCCAACCCTGAGTCTTCTACTCCAACTGCCGATTCGCAGGTCTTCAAGTCCATGCGGCGGAGCCTTCGTCACCTTTGCATCGACGGCGGCGCGATGCGTCTGACGGTCCACCCGGAGTTTCGCAACCGAACTGCCATCTTGATCGATGTCTCGACCGGCGGCATCGGATTCATCGTCGAGGGGGAAGTCGAAGTCGGCGCCGTGGTGGCGTTTGAATTGAAAGCGCCGAACGGCAATGACATCATCGGCCGAATCGCGCGGGTGCGGAATTGCCGACCGTGTCCGCCGCCGCCGGACGCCCCGTGGATGCCGCCGACGCCGATTGTCATCGCGCTCATTCGCCGCGTACTGGGCGTTCAGGGACCGCAAGTCGATGGTCACGCCTGGCGCGTCGGTTGCCAATTTGATCGGCCGCTGGAGGAAAAAGAACTTCAGCTGTTTCTCGACAGCCTCCAGGCCGATCCCGACGAAGAAGTCTGGTAGGTCAACCATTCGAGTCGAGGCCGTACACTTCCCTTCCATCGGCGCACCTGCTAAGTTAGCGATTGCGAAGATCATCGCATCCGTTCCAACGCGTGAATCCATCGTATGACCGCGACCGGCAACGCCACCGGACCCTATCTCGTCACCCGTCGCGACGACGGCTACGGCGACGTCATCCCGCTCATCACGGGACAGCGCTTCACCATTGGCCGCGCCAATACCAATCGCATCGTCATCAAGGATGAGCTTTCCAGCCGGGAGCATGCGGAAGTTTATTTCGCCGAGGACCGTTGGCGATTGCGTGACAACAAGAGCCTCAACGGCACGCGCGTCAACGGCGAAGTGCTCGACAGCGAGTGGGAACTGGCGGCCGGCGACGAATTTCAGATCGGCAAGACGCGCTACGTGTTCGTCAATCAGATTGACGAGCTGCCGCAAGTGCCGATGCCGTCGATTCAGGACACCATCTCGATCAAGAAGCGCTTGACCAACTCGCGATTTTTGACGCCGAATCCGGAGGAGCTGAGCGACGATTCGACCGCGACGCCAGGGCGGCGCGTGAGTCAGGACTTGATGCAGCTTTATCGCCTTGGCCTGGCGATGGGGGCGGCGCCGACGTTTCACGAGCTGGCGGAGGTCGTGCTCGACGGCTTGCTCGCCGCGGTGCAGGCCGAGGTCGGCGCGATCCTGACGATGAAGGAAGGCCACGATATGGAGATCACCGCGGTCCGCCCGGAAGGGCCGGCGAAGCGCCTGTATTCACCGGTCTCGGAATTCGTGACGCATGAAGTGATGAGCGGCCGCGAGGCGATTTTAGCTGAAGACATCGCCCGCAGCCGATACTTGAGCCAGCGCGACAGTTTGACTCAGCTCGGCGCGACCAGCTTGATCTGTGCGCCGGTCATCCATCAGGACAAGGTGCTCGCCCTCATTCACCTTTATTGCACCGACCCGCACAAGTCGTTTTCCGGCGAGGATCTCGAATTCACGATTGCGGTCGCCAAGCACCTGGCCATCGTCATGGGGCAGATGCGGCGTCAGGATTCACTTACCGCTGAGAATCGTTCGCTGCGCGAACAGCTTCAAGTCGAAAGCGAGCTCGTCGGCGACAGTGAGCCGATTCGCCACATTCACGAACAGATCGCGCGCGTGGCGCCGACGAACGCCACGGTGCTCGTTCGTGGCGAGAGCGGCTCGGGCAAGGAGCTGGTCGCGCGGGCGATTCACTTTTCCAGCCCGCGCCGCGAAGGGCCGTTTATTTGCCTCAACTGCGCTGCGATCACCGAGACGCTTCTGGAAAGTGAACTTTTCGGCCATGAACGGGGCGCCTTCACCGGCGCGACCGACAAGAAGATCGGCAAGTTCGAGGGGGCGAACCACGGCACCATCTTCCTCGACGAGATCGGCGAGATGGCGTACAACACGCAGGCCAAGCTCCTGCGCGTGCTCGAAGGGCATCCGTTCGAACGCGTCGGCGGCAGCGCGCCGATTCGCACGGACGTTCGCGTCGTCGCCGCCACCAATCAGCCGCTTGAGCAAAACATCAAGGAAGGCAAGTTCCGCCGCGATCTCTTTTATCGCTTGCAAGTCGTCGATGTGCAGGTGCCGTCCTTGCGCGAGCGTCCCACCGACGTGCCGATCCTCGCCGAACACTTCCTGCGCCGCTTCGCTCGCGAGACCGGCCGCAAGATCCGCGGCTTCACCCCGGCGGCTCTCGGCAAAATGACGCAATACGACTGGCCCGGCAACGTGCGCGAATTGAAAAACGTCGTCGAACGCGCCGTCGCCCTGTCGCGCAGCTCGCAGCTCGACGTGACTGACATCCTCTTGTCGTCGCTCGAATTGCCCGGTTCGACGCCCGCGACCGGCGCGACGTTTGAGGCCATTTCACTCGAGGAACTGGAGAAGCGCCACATCGTCGCCACGCTCGAACACACCGACTGGAACAAGAGCCAGGCGGCGACCATTCTGGAAATCGAGCGCTCGACGTTGGATCGGAAGATCAAGTCGTATTCATTGAAGAAGGATGAATGATTGATTGGCTTCGTTTAGCGCTCGCGCGGCACCGCGCGAGCGCTAAACGAAGATCAAATTCACCCGTTCGGCAGCGCCCCCGTCGCAAAAACCCACTCCGCCACCGGCTTCCCGTCGATCAGATGTTCCTGCACAAACCGCTCGATCTTTTCCGGCGTCATGTCGTGATACCATGTGCCTTCCGGATAGACCACCATTGTCGGCCCATGGCAACAAACGCGCAGACAGCCGACGCGCGTACGCTGGCAAATGTTGTCGCCCGATTGCAGCCCGGCGTCTTTCAGCTTTTGCTTGAGCAACTCCCACGACGCTTCGCCGACTTCCGGCGTGCAACATTTGGGTCCGAGGCACAAGAATACGTGCCGCTGGATTTTGCCGATGCCGATCTTTTGAGCGGCCGAATCCAGCTGGGTATCTTGGTCTGTCATGTGAATGCTCCCCCTCCTCCGGCTAACGCCGGGGGCTCGCTCTCGACAACACCGTGTCATTATGGGGCGTTCTCTCGTGGTCCCGTAGCATCGCCTGGCTGCGCAACCGCGTCCGTCCCAGTTGGATCATCTGGCGCCGGATGCGGCGGTTCGATTGAGCACTCTTCGGGTAGGTGCTCCAGAGGTTCCTTCGGCCCTGCGATGATCGACGCCACGACCGAGACCGCCAAAATGAACAAGACAATCCCGAGAGAAGCGAAAATGAGACTCTGCTCGTCGATGCCGATGTCGGCCAGGTACAGCTTCAAGTGGTCCTGACTGATCATCTTGATGCCCACGAAGCCGAGGATCAACGACAGGCCGGCGCTAAGATAGCGGAACATGCCAAGCAGGTTGGCCAGCAGAAAGTACAGGGCACGCAGTCCGAGGATCGCAAATACATTCGAAGTATAGATGATGAAGACGTTTTCTGTGATGCCGAAGATAGCCGGAATGGAATCCAGGGCGAAGACGACGTCGGTGCTTTCAATGACCAGCAGCACCACGGGTAGGGTTGTCAAGTGCCAGCGGCCCTCGCGCTTGATCCAAAAGTGGGGCGTGTCATAACCATCGGCAATTGGAAATAAACGGCGGGCCAGCCTCAGGATGGGATTCTTGCCCGGATCGATTTCTGTTTCCACCGAATACCAAAGTCGGTAGGCGGTATAGATGAGGAATCCGCCAAACAGATAAATTGCAGGGTGAAAGGACTTGAGCAACGCCGCCCCGAGCAGGATGAGGCTGATGCGCATGACAAGAGCGCCCAGAATACCCCACAGTAACACGCGCGGCTGTAGATGCGGCGGCACGCAGAAGTAGCGGAATATCACCAGGAACACGAACAGGTTGTCCACCGACAGGGATTTCTCGATGAGATAGCCCGTGATGAACTCCGTCGCGCGACGCCCTCCCATTCCAGCTTCGTCGGGATACCATACTTCCCAGTACTGCCAGATGAGCCAGGCAAACGCGAACGACAGAACGAACCAGACAATGCTCCAACCGGCCGCTTCTTTCATGCTGATCGCGTGGGCATGGCGCTGGAACGCGAACAGGTCAATCGCCAACATGATGAAAACGAAGCAGTGAAATAGGACCCAGATCGCGACGGGAGAAGACAGCCAGGAGATAAGATCATCCATCAACAATCCTTAGTCGTAGTGGCGGCAAGTTCCCGATCTTGTCGTCGGCTCGAAATCGGCAAGATGAAATCTTGCCGCCACGGTATCGGAGCGATGCACGAGCGTGGGAACGAAGAGGGCGCTTATTGTTCCATGATCTCTTTGGACTTCTTGTCCGCCATCTCGTCGATTTTCGCCTCGAACGTCTTGAGCAACTCCTGCACTTTTTCTTTTCCCGTGTCGCGCTCGTCCTCGGTCATCTCCTTGCCTTTTTCGGCCTGGTCGAATTGCTTGTTGGCGTCGCGGCGAATATTGCGGCAGGAGATCTTGGCGTCCTCGCTCGATTTCTTGATGACGGCGACCATCTTCTTGCGCTGATCGCCTGACATTGACGGCACCGTCAAGCGGATCATCTTGCCGTCGTTGTTCGGCGCCATGCCGAGGTCGCTGGAGCGGATCGCCTTTTCGATGTCCTTCAGGCAACTCGCGTCGAATGGCCGAATGACGATCGACTGCGGATCGGGACAGTTGATCTGCGCCAACGTCTTGAGCGGCGTCGGCGAGCCGTAGTATTCGACTCTTAGATTGTCCACGAGCGCCGGCGTGGCGCGGCCGGTGCGCAAGCCGCGCAGTTGTTCTTTGAAGATATCGACGGATTTCTCCAGGTGTTCTTCGGCGTCGAAAAGGATTTCGTCGGTTGACATGGATTGATTCTCCGAATTCGCCGCTTGCGGCTTCGCGTTCGCGCGGCGCCGCGCGAACGCGAAGCCGCAAGCGGTTCAAACTGTTTCCACAATCGTCCCAATCGCCTGACCCGCGATGGCGCGTTCGATGTTGCCTTCCTTGTTGAAGTTGAACACCAGGATCGACAGTTTCGCGGTGCGGCACATGTCGATTGCCGCCGCGTCCATCACGCGCAGGCTGTCCTTGACAACCTGGGCGTGCGTCAGCTTCTGATACTTCTGGGCGTGCGGGTTGATCTCGGGATCCTCGGTATAAACGCCATCCACCTTGGTCGCTTTCAAGAGGATATTCGCTTCCAGCTCGCACGCCCGCAATGCCGCCGCAGTGTCGGTGGTGACAAATGGGTTGCCCGTGCCGCCCGCGAGAATCACGATGCGTCCCTTTTCGAGATGGCGGATGGCGCGGCGATGAATGTACGGCTCCGCGACCGTTTCCATGCGAATCGCCGTCATCAACCGCGTCTCGCAACCGATGCTTTCGAGGCAGCTCTGAAGCGCCATGCCATTGAGCACGGTAGCAAGCATGCCCATGTAATGCGCGGTCGTTTTCTTGATGACCGTCCCGCCCGCGGAAAATTGCTCGCCGCGCAGGAGATTGCCGGCGCCGATGACAATCGCCAGTTGCACGCCCCGGTCGTGGACTTTCTTGACCTGCGTGGCGATCTTGGTCGTGTCGTCGATATTGATGCCGCTCTTGCCCGGCGCGCCGAAGCCTTCGCCGGACAGCTTGAGCAAGACGCGTTTGTATTTGGGTTTCAGGGGATCGGGGGAATCATCCATGTGGTTAAACAGCCAAGCCCCGCGATGAGCGCAGCGATTCGCGGGGGTTGTCCCGGGTTCGACCCCCCGGGAATCGCTGCGCTCATCCCGGGGCTTGCATTTGAATTATATCAATCGGTCAAATCGTCAGCACCCGGTCGCGCGACGCGATTTCCCACTTATCCACGACCTGGCCATTCTCGACCACATA
>DAIOGM010000096.1:0-20006 GCA_036745215.1 Gemmataceae bacterium | reverse complement strand
CCGAGCTGGGAATAATAATGGAAATCGGTCTTGCGGGCGTCGTAGAAACCGTTGACGCCGAAGACCTGTTCGCAAACGGGGCAGAACCAGCGATAGCCGCCGCCGAGGTTATATTCCCAGCGGTTTTCTACGACGAAATTGACAATGCGAACGTCGGCGAAGAGGAGATCGTCCTGACTTTGGCGGACGGGAATCATGCCTTCGGCGTAGACGAAACCGCGCCGGTAGCCGACGCCGTCGCCGGCATCGCCGCGCAAGCTGAGCCGGCCGCGAAACGGCGGCGCGTCGTCGGCCTCGGCAATGGTGAACGCTTTCGGATCGACCAGGGCCTTGGGCAGGACGCCTTCGACTCGGTCTTGTTTGTTTTCTTGGAATACGAAATCGCTCGTAGGCGATGCGCCGCGAACAACTCTCGGCGGGTTTGACGGCGTTTCTTCAAAGCCGAGCGTCGCACGCCGTTCTTGCGAACGGGCGTGGCTTACCGTGATTGCGGTGATTCCCAGAACGAGCCAGCCGAGCCGGCCGAGTGAAATGTTCACCGGGGCACCTTCCTTGGCCAAATAGAGCGGGTTCCTTCCCACATGAATGCAGTATCGGTCAGCCAGCAACGCAAGAGAATGACATGATTTCGACGCGACGAAAAGCCGATGCTCAGAACCGCTAAGTCAGGCACAATCGATACGACCGTCCTAACTTTCACGATGTCTTTCGATTTCGCAAGCGATCGAGGAATTCGCGCAAATCGGGCGTGAGCGGCATGTCCCAGTGCATCGGCTCGCCGGTGATCGGGTGTTCAAAGCCAAGTTCGGTCGCATGCAAGGCCAACCGCGGAGCGCTACTTTCGTCGGGCGTCGCCGCACTGTCCAGGGCGCGATTGTAAACGCGTTCGCCGCACACGGGATGGCCGAGTTCCGCGAGGTGGATGCGAATCTGATGCGTGCGGCCCGTCTCCAGCCGGCACGACAGGAGCGTGTAGCTCTGCAGCGCCTCTTCGACCGCGACGTGCGTTATCGCTTCTTTCCCCGTGGCGGCAAGATTCCGATCTTGCCGATTCGATTTCGGCGCAGTGGCAGTTTTGCCCCCGTGGCTTCCGCGCCGGCCGTCCCCACGATCTTTGACGAGCATGCTGCGAATCGTCTGCGTCGTGACGGCGCCAGGGACGATCGCGAGGTATCGACGCGTCACCGTGTGCTTGCGAAATTGCATGCCCAGGCCGCGTTCGGCATCCACGGTCCGCGCGAACACGACCAGGCCGCTCGTCTCCTTGTCGAGACGCTGCACGACGCGCAAGCGCGGACGCGGGTCATGCTTCTTTCGCGGCAGTTTCATGCCAATTTGCCGCATGACGAGATCGTCGAGCGTCAATACCAGCATGCGACGTTCTTCCAGCCAATCCTTCTCGGCGGGATGGCGCACGGTGCTGATGCCGCTCGGTTTTTCGACGACGATGACATGGTCGTCGATGTAGCGAATTGGGATTTGATCGATGAGCGTGGCTGGTGGTTTGTCGGAACGAGCAAGCACTTCAACCGTGTCGCCTTCCTTCAGGCGGCGTGCGTCATCGAGCCAGATTTCGCCGTTGAGTTTGACACGCCGCGCGGCGACGAGTTTGCGTATTTGCGTCCAGGTTTGTCCGGCGAGCCAGAACCGCAAGCAGGCGGCGAGCGTTTTGCCGGCGTGCTCGGCGGGGACGAGATGAGATTGCGATGCCATGATGTTCAAACGCCGTTCCGTTTTTGGCGGCGCAGGCGTTCGATTTCGGCGAGCAACTCCGCCTTCTCGCGTTCGGCCCGGTCGGCACGTTCCTTTTCTTCGTCGGCGCGTTTTCGTTCTTGATCGGCTTTCTCGTCCGCGTTTTGTTTTTCTTGCTCGGCCATAAGTTTTTCTTGCTCGGCCTTTAGTTTTTCTTGCTCGGCGCGCTCCTCAGGTGTCGGCACGTATTGGCCAGTAGTTGGATCGTAAAGCAGCAATTTGTCGCCGCGCGCCTCAAGGTGCAGGCCCAACACTTCGCTGGGCAGTCGTCCATCGATGGGCACGATGGGTACATAGTCGCCGTCGAGCAGCCGAAATCCTTGCAACCGCGGGTTGAGGTAATCGCCGAATGGATCAAACTGAAAGTACTCCTTTACCTTGATGATGTCGCGATAAAGAACGAGTTTCTTTTTCTTGTCTTCGTTTCGCGTAGACGAGGAAGTGATCTCCGTGATGAATTCGGGAGACTTCCGTTCTTGCCACAATAGATAATTCAGGCGATCCATCTTCTTGACGCCGAACACGACAAAGACGTCCGGAGAAACGTGCTTGCGCTTGTTGCCTTCCTCGTAAAAAAGAAGCAAGTTACCGGAGACGTACACGTCGGCGTCGTCCTGGTAGCGAAAACTCAGCCGTTGGATCATGTCGAACATCAAATTGCGATGCGTATCGGTTTCGGCCATGGGCTTTCCGTCCGAGGTTGGGTAATCGGTACGTTGTCGATTTTGCAGTGATGTCGTTGCCATGCCGTCTCTCCGTCTGCCGAACGTGTTCTCTTCATTTTGCCATCCGCGTCAATCCGCGTCCATCCGCGGCTTCATCTTTCTGCCGGGCTTCACTTGGCGTTCTTGCGATTTGCGCCCGGGTCGATAGCCACGTTTCTTCGCCGGCACCGCGTGAACATAGTCGCTCGCCTGATCGCGCCGCGCCTGCAACGCTTCCTTGGGCGGTTGCGCGGGGATCAACGCGTCGCAGCCGTTGCCGATCAAGTCGGAGCGGCCGGCGTCGAGCAACGCCTTGCGCACTTCGAAGTAATTCTCCGGCTTGAAGAACTGAAGTAACGCTCGCTGCACCTTGCGATCGCGCAGATTGCGAGCGATGTAGACTTCCTGTTTCGTGATCGGATCGATGCCGGTGTAGTACATGCACGTCGCGATGTCGAACGGCGCCGGGATAAAATCCTGCACCTGATCCGGCCGATAACCGTTTCGCTTTAGAAACACGGCGAGATCGATCATGGCATGCACATCGCTGCCGGGATGGCTGGCGATGTAATAGGGCACGATGTACTGCTTCGCCTTGCCGGCTTTCTGCGACGCTTTCTTGAATTCGCGCGCAAAGCCTTCAAAATTGACGTTTCGCGGCTTCTTCATCATGTCGAGCACGTGCGGATCGGTGTGTTCTGGTGCGACCTTCAGATGGCCGCCGACGTGATGGGCCGCGAGTTCGTTGAGATATTCCGGCGAGAGTTGGGCGATGTCCATGCGAATGCCGGATGCGACGAAGACCTGGCGGATGCCGGGCTCGCTGCGGGCGCGGCGCATCAACTCGATGAGCGGGCCGTGATCGGTTCCCAGAAGTTTGCAGATCGAGGGATGCACGCAGGAGAGGCGTTTGCAAATGGCCTCGACTTCGGGCCGCGTGCAGCGCATCTGGTACATGTTCGCCGTCGGGCCGCCGATGTCGGAGATGACGCCTTTGAATTCCGGATCGGTCGTCAGCGAGCGCACCTCGCGCAGCACCGAGTCCTGTGAGCGCGACTGGATCGTGCGGCCCTGGTGCGTCGTGATCGAGCAAAACGTGCAGCCGCCGAAGCAACCGCGCATGATCGTCACCGAGTCCTTGATCATTTCGTACGCGGGGATCGGTTCCTTGTACGATGGATGCGCACGGCGCGTGTACGGCAAATCGTAGATCGCGTCCATCTCGGCTTCGCTGATCGGCAACGGCGGCGGCGTGACGATGACGGCCTGGCGGTCGTGGTACTGGATCAACGTCTTCGCGTTGAAGGGGCTGGTGTTGATGTGGATGAGGCGCGTCGCTTCGACGAACTGGTGCTTGTCGGCTTTCACTTCGTCGAAGGAGGGCAACGTGATCGCCGCTCGCGGCTTCGCGCTCGAAGAATCACAGGCGGCGTCTTGACGATTCTCCGCGAGCGCTAAACCGCAAGCGGCTTCGCGAGCGCCCAACACATATGCGACGCCGCGCATGTCGCGCAGGTCCTTCGCCGTTTTGCCCGCGGCCAATCTTCGCGCGATCTCGACGATGGCGTGCTCGCCCATGCCATAGACGAGGAGGTCGGCCTTCGCGTCCAGGAGAATCGAGCGTTTGACGGTGTCGGACCAGTAATCGTAATGCGCCAGCCGGCGCAACGACGCTTCAACGCCGCCCGCGATGATCGGCACGCCGGCGAACGCCTCGCGAGCGCGCTGACAATAAGCGAGCGTCGCGCGATCGGGACGCAAGCCGATGCGGCCGCCGGGGGAGTAGGCGTCGTCGTTGCGCACCTTCTTGTTAGCGGTGTAGTGATTGATCAGCGAGTCCATGTTACCGGCGCTGATCGCGTAGAAAAGCCGCGGCCGGCCGAACTGCCGCCAGGGTTCGCACGAACGCCAATCGGGCTGGCTGAGCATGGCGACGCGAAAGCCCGCTTTTTCGAGGACGCGATGCAGAATCGCCATCGCGAAGCTGGGGTGATCGATGTAGGCGTCGCCGGTGACGAAGACGACATCGACAGCGTCCCAGCCGCGCGCATCCATCTCGCGGCGCGTTGTGGGCGCGAATTCGCCACGAGCCGCCGGTTGACGTGGTGGCAGCGGCGCCAATGGCAATTCCATTCGGCGAGGATTCGATTCGCAGACTTGCATCGAGCTTCCCGTTGGTTCACAGCGTTCGCAGACGTGCTCATTATAACGGGAACGGCGTGAAATGCGTTACGAAGAGCCAAATGTCAATCCAACACGCCGACCGGCACGGCCATGCCGTCGCGCGGGTCGATCAACATCCGCAGGACGCCGTCGTTCACCTGCCGGCGATCGAACATGCGGACGCTGCCATCCGCCAATGTTGCGAAGAAGCGATCCGGCGGAACGCCGATGGCGGCGTTGGGCGCAACGACGATGTCCACCGGTTTGGCCCACGGCGTCACCGTTTGAGCTTCCGCGAAGAGGAACGTGTTCGACGTGCCGTCGGTAATTTCCGCGATGCGAACGCGCTGACCGGGCGCCGGGAACATCGTGTTTGGCCCGGTGAAATACTGGAAATGCGTCTGCGTCGGATCGAGCGGATTGCGCCAGACCGATTGGTATTCTTTGATCGCCGTGTTCGCCAAGGGGCGGTTTTTGGGATCGTCCCACGCCGCGGTCTTGTCGAACTGTTGAAACACTGCGTTTTGTTCGATAAACGGCAGGATCGAGACGCGCCAGCTCAAGTCCACCGTTCCTGGCGGCAAGCCGACGGGAGGCTGGGGCATCTGAATGCCACGCATCTTCGGACCGGGAAACTCTTTAAACGTAGCTTCGCAGTTTTGGCACGCCAGGCCGATTTGCATCATGTTATTCGTCGTTTGCGTGCGAGCCGCGGCTTCGCGCACTTTCTGTACCGCGGGGACCAACAGGGCGGCCAAAATGGCGAGGATCGCCAGAATGACGCAACCGCCGACGCCGAGGACGATCAGCACGATCATGCCCGCGCCCATGCCTTTGGCGACCGCGCTCGGTGCGGGTTCGTGATCGCGGCGCGCGCCCTCATGGGCCTGTCCGACCGCTACGGGTGCAGCCGTGATCGCGCCCTGCGGTGGGATCGTCACGCCGACATTACATTCCGGACACGCGATTTCCGTGCCGGCGTGCTCGTCAGCCGCCTGAATCCGCGTATTGCATGAAGGGCATTTGAAATTGAGCATACGTGCCTCCGCTGGCGACTCGCACAGGTCATTCCAGGTCGGGATTGACGACTTTGCCGTCGCGCGGGTTGATCAAGTCGCGCAGTAGTTGATCGCTGGCCTTCATGCGGTTGGCGCGCCGAATCGAGCCGTCCGCGAAACAAACGAAGAAAATACCGTCCGGCACCGGCACGGGACCATTGGGCGCGAGATTCATGTCCGCCGCCTTGGACCATGGCACGGGATTGCGTGCTTCGGAGAAGAGAATGGTGTTCGAGGTGCCGTCCGGGAAATCTTGCGGCATCCGCGGTTTCTTCTGGGCATCGGTAAACGAGGAACCCGGTCCGACGAAATACTGAATCGGCGTTTGTGTTTTATCGGGAAGGGGACGCAAAGGCGAATCGTACATTTTCGGTCGGAGGCTTAACAGCGGTGCGTTTTGCCCCTGATCAAATCCGCGCGTCTTGTCGAATTGATTGAATAGCCCATCTTGATTGGCCAGCGGAAGAATGTCCACGCGCCAGCTCAAATCGGCCTTGGCGCTGCGCGAACTCGGAAATCCTCGGTTAACATCGTGGTAGTTGTGGAGGGCCAAGCTGATGTCTTTCATGTGGTTCTGCGTTTCCACCACGCCCGCGGCGCCGCGCGCTTTGTCAACGGCGGGCACCGTCAACGCAATGACAATGCCGACGACCGGCAGACACATGCAGCATCCGAGCACGCCGACGATCAACAGGATCAGGCCAATATTCATGCCGCCCTTGGACTTGGCCTTTTTTTTCTTGCTTTTCGGCTCGTCGTCTTCGTCGTCATCGTCGCGTGTTTTTTTTCGTTTGGGGAGCGGCTTGTCGGAGACTTTTCCGTCGTCCTCATCGTCATCGTCATCGTCGCGAGTAACCGCATGGCGCGTGACCGAACGCAGGATGCGATCGGCATCGAGCCAGACTTCATTCGGTCGCGGCGCCGTGGCCACCAAATCGAGGCAGTCGAGACAAATCGACACGCGCTGAGCGTTGGGTTCCGTGTTCCATTGTTTGTTCTTGCAGGCGGAGCATGCGACAAGAAGCATGAAAATCTCCCGGAAGGGGATGGGTCATCGGGAAAACCGGGCAGAGCGAAGGCTGCGGGAGATTATATCGGCGCGGACAAAAGGCTGTCAACCAATCGAAAATGGAACGCCGCCTGAGCGAAGATCGCATCAAGCGGCGTTCGGGGGGGGTGAGCGGATTTATCCCCAAGAATCGCTGCGCTCATCTTGGGGCTTGAAGTTTACTTCACGATCTTGGCGACGTCCGCGACGACTTTCGTGATGGCGGCGTCATTGAGTTCGCCCTTGCGGAACGCGTGATTGGCACGGACGACGAACTCGTTGTAAAACACGACGGTCACTTCGGCGTCCTTCGAAATCGTGTATTTCTCGGGGCCGGCGGGGTTGTCGATCGACAGGATCAACTTGGTCAGCTTCTGATCGGCGGCCAGCTTGGTCAACGCCTTGTCGAGGCCGTCCTTGTCGCTGCAGAAGACGGCGTAGCTGCCCATGTTCGCCTTGTTGTTCTTGACGGTCGCATCGTCAATCTGCTTGATGAGCTTGGCGACAGCCGGCGTGGCTTCGCGCGCGAACACGACGGCGACGGGGTTGCCGCCGTTGGAGCAGTACAGGCACGCCTTCTTGCCGGCGTTTTCGCCCGTGACGTTGAGCGGATGGAACGGGCCGGGAACTTCCTCGCCGGTCTTCGGGCCGGACTTCAAGGCGCCCGTCGTCTGCGCGCCCGCCACGAGCAGGGCCGAACCGAGAATCGCGATCGCATAGAGACCTTTACGCAACATTCGTCATTCCTCCGAAAAGAATCAAATCGTGCCTCAAATGGATTAGCAGCGCTTATCGCTTGCTCACAGCGCATTATTATGCCAAAAGCGCGGCGTGCAGGCGAGATGAAAACAGTCGGCGTGACCGGGAATCGCTGTTCTTGCTACAATACGTCTTCATTGGCTGGACGCTCGACCCATCAACGTTATTCACGCCCGATGGAGGGATTCATGGCAGCGAAAACAACTTGCCCGATCACGCGGAAGCAATTCAGCGAAGGAGCAAAGCCGGTCGAGGTCGTCATCAACGGCGTGCCGATGTCGGCGGACGTGAAGGAGTTCTCGACCGGCTCGCTCGGCTGGTACTTGAACGGCAAGATGACGATCAAGATCGGCGACACGCCGGTGACGGTGCAGATCGGCATGAACATGACGATCGTGGGTTCGAAGGAATTGCCGAAGGACGGGGCGAGCTGAGGTTCACGCGTTAGCGGGTTCGTCGAAGCCCAATTCCCGGAGCGATTGCGCTCGCAGAACGGCCTTGCCTAATTGTGTCAGTTCAATCACGGACATTTGTTGCAAGCGTTCATCCACCGAAGCCGGTAACGGAGCAAAGCGGGCTTCAAGCTGTTCGCGCAGCATCGCACGCCGCCATTTTTCTTCGCTTTTTTCGATGCCTTTTTCGATGCCTTTTTCGATGCCTTTTTCGATGCCTTTTTCGTACGTTGTTTTGTTCATGGATTGTACTCCCGCATATTTCTCGGTGAACATCAGCGATTCAAATTCGCGTTTTTGGGCCTCATCGAGAGGCAAATAGGCTTCGACACATTCGCCGAGGAGAAACCTTTTTTGTTCAGACAGCGGGGCCTCTTTGATTCGCCGCAACGCCTCGGCTCCGAGCCAGGCGGCCTTGTCCTTCGGGATCTTCATGAGCGAAGTCAACGCCCAACCGAGCCAGTTGTCTTTCTCCAGGTATTCTATCGCATCGAGTGCGGGCAAGCCAACATACATATATTCGAAACGAATCGGCCGGAACTCCCAGAAATGCTCCTCGTATGCATCAATTCCAATGCCGTCGAGCCCTACCTTTAGGAACAATCCCAACGGTAACACGGGCAACCCATGGCGTTCGCGAAGGGCAGTGTAAGCGCGAAACATGCGCGGCCGCAATGGCGCCGCTTTGTCGGGTGACTCAATTTCGATATGCACCAAAGCCAGCCAGCTCGCATCCTCGCTGGGACGTTGACCGCGAACTTCCTGGCGCGTCGGCAACTTGGCAACGAGATCGAGGACGTTGCGATCTCCTTGCGGCGGGTCGAGGAATACTTCCTTGTCGAGCCATTCGACACGTGAGCAATCGAACCGCTCCGCCCACGCCGCGAAGAAGAGCTGAAGGAATTCGGCGAAGAACTCCTGAATCAGAGTTTTGAAACGCTGATCGTGGTCGTGCATTTAGCGGATCAATGGTTAAACCGAAACTCCGCACTCGTCAACAGCGCCCACACGATCTGCTGGCACGCCTCGGCGGGCCGGTCCTGGCGGCGTTGCATGTAACCGACGAGCGCTTGCACCTCTTCCGGGCGAGCGGGCCGGCTCAAGACGGAACGCACCGCCATTTCGGCACGCTTCGGCAAGTCGGACTCCTGCTTCATGCGTTCGGTCAGGTTGCCGGCGCCGTCGAGGAGCGATTTTTGCAACGCTTCATTGTTCGCGAACAACATGGCTTCCGCGACGCCGACCTGGAAGTTGTCGGTCGGCTGCGGGAACAGATTCGCCAAGCCCGCCCCGCTTTTTTCGATCGATTCGATCCGCTTTTCGACGTCGCTCGTCAAAGTAGTCGGGTCAGCCGTTGCGAGCTTCAACGACGTCGCAAGTTGCATCGGCGCCAGCGCCCGCACCGACGCCACCGCGAATAGCCGTTCGTCCGGCAGCTTGTCGCTTTCCCAGCGGCTCGACCGGGCGTACGCGTTCGTCAACACGAGGCCGCGCGCGAGACGTTTCAAATCGTAGCCATGCTCCGCGAGATCGCGGGCCAGCCAATCGAGCAGTTCCGGATGGCTCGCCGGGTTTTCGCTGTGCACCTGATCGAGCGGCATCACCAGGCCGCGCCCGTAGAAACGATGCACCATGCGATTGGCGATATTGCGGGCGAAGAACTCGCGCGAATCGGGCGCGAGCGCGATCTCCACGAGCTTCGCGCGCAGGCTGAAGTTCGGCGGAGCAGGGGGGGCCTTCGCCTTCTTACCCTGGTCGATGCGCATTTGCTCTTTCTTTTTCTCTTCGCTCGTGGGGTCTTTCATGCCGGGCGCGTCGATTGGCTTGCCGGTGAGGAATACGACCGGCGACACCTTTTCCGTGCCCTTGTTCGGGATGTATTTGACGACGCCGAAATCGCGTTCGCCGATGAAGCCGCCGGAATCGACGGTGCGGGCGAAGAACGATTTCATGCCGTAGAACTGGTCCTGCGTCCATTGCTGCACGTGCGGGTGATCGTGGCACTGTGCACAGCTCACGTTGACGCCGAAGAACGTGCTCGATGCGTCGATGGTCAAGCGATTCAGGTCCTTGACGCGCTGTTTGAGGAAGTCGGACGCGCCTTGCATCTTCGTGTCCCTTTCATCGGGCAGCATCATTTCCTTGAAGACGCGATCCCAGCCGCGATTTTCGGTAACGCTTGTCAGCAAATAATCGTATAGTGGATTTCCCTTATCACCCTTGCGCGGCCGGCCGTCGGAGTATTGCATGAACGCGTAGAACGTCTGAGCGCCGTGGCGATTGAACGCGGGAGAAGCGAGCAGGCGATCCACCAGCTTCGCCTTCTTGTCGTGCGCGCTGCTTTTCAAGTACTCGTCCAGTTCTGCGACGGTCGGCACGCGGCCATTGAGGTCGAGCGTGAGCCGGCGCAAGATGGCGGCATCATCGGCAGGCGCCGCGGGAGTGATACCTTCGGCTTTCAGCTTGGCGGCCATGGATTGGTCGATCGCCTTTTCGATCGTCAGGTCCTTCGGCAGAAGTTTCTCATCGGGCTGGGCAACGGCAACGGAGGCGCCAAGGACGAATAACAAACAGGTCGTGAGATTTCGTAGCATGAGATACGCCTCTTTGGAGAGGGAATTCGAGCGGAAAGTAAGGCAGGCTAACAAAAAGATACAGCAATCGATGCCTTGAAGCAATCAGAAAATCGACGCGGCCGCCGCGGCGACACAGCCGGTCCGCGTCGTCATTTTCGGCGCGGCACGAAAAGTCGGCAATTGCGTCAAGCTTTGGCCATCTGGCAAGGCTTGCCAAGCTTGCGGCCCGTTTGCCCAATTAGTCAGGCCCGGCAGCCAAATGCGCCGGTTGAGAGGCCGATATGGAAGACACAAGGAGGTCTGGTTATGTTGCGAAGATGGATTGCATCGATTGCCGTTCTGATTTCGGGCGCCGGCGTTGCCGTCGCCCAGCCCTCGCCCGTCGCGCTTTCGGCGATCGTACTTGCAACGGAGGGCGCCGAATCCCAGGCGCGGCCAAACGTCGTGCTGGAGAATGCGTGCTCGGACTGTGCCAGCTCGCGCTTCTGGTTCCGCGGCGAATACTTGCTCTGGCGCGTCAAAGATGCGCCGGCGCCGATCCCGCTGATCTCCGCGAATCCCAACCCGCTGACGATCGCGGCCCTCGACGAGCCGGGCACAACGATTCTCTTCGGCGAAGGCTCCGGACAGAGCACCGGCTTCGGCTGGTTTTCCGGGGTGCGTCTCACGCTGGGCGGCTGGATCGATGACGAGCAACTGTTCGGCTGGGAAATCGGCGGCTTCATGCTCGAACGGCGCAGCAACCTCTTCAACGCGGCGTCGGGCGGCGGCGGGGCTCGCGTCGTGGCCATTCCCGTCAACGCCACCGAGCCCTTTGGCCTGGTCAATCCGGCCGGCGAAACGACGCAAAACTCCTTCGGGTTTCCTAACCAGATCTCGGCGCACCTCAACTCCCGGTTGTGGGGAATGGAAGCGAACGGCGTCGTCAATCTTTGGCAATCCGAGAGTTTCCAGCTCATCGGCCTGGTCGGTTTCCGCTATCTGGATTTGGTCGAGAATCTGTCGCTCAACGACGCGATCGGCGACGCCGCCACACAGGGATTCCTCAGCGTCACCGACGGGTTCAACACGCGCAATCAGTTTTACGGCGGACAGATCGGCGTCCGCGCCGGCATCACGCGCGGCCGCTGGAATGTCGATACGACGGCGAAGATCGCCTTCGGCTCGACGCATCAAGTCATGAGCATCGTCGGCGCCACGGAATCGACGCAGGGCGCGTTCGGCTTCCCGACGGGCGTCACCAACGCCGGCGCTTTTGCCGAGCCGAGCAACATCGGCCGATTTGATCGCGATGTGTTTGCCGTCATTCCGGAAGTGCAATTCACGCTGGCGTACCAGTTGAACGAGAACCTTCGCCCGTTCATCGGCTACAACTTCATGTACCTGAGCAACGCGGCGCGGCCGGGCGAGCAAATGGATCGCAACATCAATTTGACACAGAACCCATTGGCCAACCTCGGCGCGCCGGTGACCGGCGCCCTGTCGCCGCTGCCGATCTTCCGATCCGGCGATTTCTGGGCGCAAGGGATCAACTTCGGAGTGGAATTGCGATATTGATTCACTGGCAAGAGGCACTCGCACGGCATTTGGCGTAGGCAGCCAGGAAACGCGGCCTGAAGGTGCTCAGTCATAACAAGCCCTTCTTGCGTCCCCATTGAAGCCATGCCTCAATCTGTGCGCGAACATCCCATTTGAGAAAGCCGCCTTCTACCGTCGGGGGTGCTAGATTCTGACCCGTGAGTTCGGGCAGCGCCCAAACCATGAGTGACGCTTTCGCGTCCAAATCGCGCAAGATGATAGGTATTACGTTTTCACCCATGCCTAGGTTTTTCAACGGGAGTGACAGCCATGGCAATTTCTCTTTGACCGGGCAATGCAGTATCATCTTAACGCCGACGACTGTTCTGTAACAAGCGCGAATCGAGATCCACCATTCACATCTTCTTGCCAAGCGCTGTCGCGATCTTTCGGCACTCGGCCATCAAGTCACGGAAGGCCGCCGGCGTCAGCGATTGATAGCCGTCGCTCAACGCTTTTTCCGGATTCGGATGCACTTCGATAATCAGACCGTCCGCCCCTGCGGCGATCGACGCGACGGCCATCGGCGTCACCAGGCTCGCCTTGCCAGTGCCGTGGCTGGGATCGACCACAATTGGCAAATGCGTCGTCTGATGCAAATACGGCACCGTCGCGAGCGGCAAGGTGAAACGCGTGTGATCCTCGAAGGTGCGGATGCCGCGCTCGCATAGCATCACGTTCGGATTGCCTGTCTTGAGGATGTACTCGGCCGCGAGCAAGAATTCTTCCATCGTGGCGCTGGGGCCGCGTTTGAGCAGCACCGTCTTGTCGCTCTCGCCGACGGCTTCGAGCAAGGGATAATTCTGCATGTTGCGAGCGCCGACTTGCAGCACGTCGGCGTATTTCGCGACCATCGGCACGTGCTCCGGCGCCATGACTTCCGTCACGATGGCGAGGCCCGTGGCGTCTCTTGCTTGAGCGAGGAGTTCGAGGCCCTTCTCCTTCAAGCCTTGGAAACTGTACGGACTGGTGCGCGGCTTGAAGGCGCCGCCGCGCAGGCCCGTAGCGCCAGCTTCGCGCACGGCGTGGGCGACTTCGATAATCTGTTCCCGCGTCTCGACCGAGCATGGCCCGGCGATGACGCCAATCTTGCCGGCGCCGACCTTGAGCTTGAGGACTTCGACGCACGTCGGGTCCTTCTTGACTTCGGTGGACGCCATCTTGTACGGCGCCAGAATCGGCATGACTTTTTCCACGCCATCCCCCGTTTCCAGGGCTTGCTTCGCCCCGTCTCGTTTTTCGCCAAGGGCCGCGACGACTGTGCGATCGGTCCCTTGAATGATGTGGCTGCGCAGGCCGAGCCCCTCGATGAGTTCGATTACGTGGTCGATCTGCTTCTGCGTCGAACCGGGTTTCATGACGACGATCATTGGTAATCCTCCGCCCGCTTGTCGTTTAGCGCTCGCAAGGCGCCATGCGAGCGCTAAACGGCAAGCGGGACTAAGATAACAACCGTTGTTCACGATTTCGAACAACGGCAAAAAAGAAAAACCCCCTGAAACCGGTGGGTCTCAGGGGGTTGCCAGATTCACTTTTTCTAAGCGTGTGCCGGCTGCACTCCTGAATCCCACTGGGGGAAACGGTAAAACCAAAACTCAAAGGTAAACGCGAACGCCGGCATGAATTTGATTATATGGAGTATTTGAAAAGCATGATCAAAAAAGAGAAGCCCCGGAGAGATACGCCCCGGGGCTTCCAAGCACATGTGGCTGCTTCCGACGGCAGCCCGTCGGCTGCTATTGGAGCAGCCACCTATGGTTACGACTACACACTAGACCACCTCCTTCCACTAGGGCCTCCCTGGCCGCGATTGGCAACCAAGTCAATCGCAGGCAGGCACTAGTCCGTCACGCCACGATAGCGATGACCCAATAGCGCCATCCTAACAAACCGCCTTTTCCACTTCAAGCGAACTTCGACATTTTTCCAAATCCGACTGCACGGTTCGGCTTTGATTCGTCTGGTCTTTTTCGACAGGAACCGCGACAATGTAGGGGAATTTCTGGATCTCGCTTGAATGGAGTCGAAGCCATGTCGATCCGCGTCGTCCTTGTGTTTTTACTGCTCTGCACCTTGATGTGCGTTTCCACGACGAATCCGTCGGCGGACGCGTGTTGCGCGGTTTTTCCGTCGGGCCAGCCGGTCGTCAACGCCGATCAGACCGTGATCATTCTGTGGGACGCCGCCGCCAAGACGCAGCATTTCATTCGCCAGGCTTCCTTCAAAGGCGAGGCAGCTGATTTCGGATTTCTCGTGCCTTCGCCCACGCAGCCGGAGTTGAACGAAGCGGGGGACGAGGCGTTTCCCTATCTTCGCAAATTGACGGAGCCAGAAACGAAAAAAGCCCCGCGTTCTATTGGCGTCGGCTGCGGTTGCGGAGCGGCGTTGCAGGATCGCAGCGCCGAACCTGCGTCGCATCGAGTGACGGTTCTCCAGGAAAAGCTGGTCGCCGGTTTCAACGCCGCGGTGCTGGAAGCAAGTTCAAGTTTGGCCCTCGTGAATTGGCTCAAGGACAACGGCTACGTTTTTTCACCGGAGGTCGAAGCCTGGGCCAAGCCTTACATCGACCAGGGCTGGAAAATCACGGCGCTCAAAGTCGTCAACGGCAAGGACACGCGCGACAAGAAAACCTCCGCCGCGGCATTGCGAATGAGCTTCAAGACCGATCGTCCGCTCTTTCCGTATCGCGAGCCTGAATACAAGGGCGCCAACGAAACCGTCGGCGCACGCAATCGCTTGTTGCGAATATACTTCCTCGCCGACGCTCGATATGACGGCGAGTTGGCCAATGATACGCGGTGGTCCGGCAAGACCGCCTGGTCCGGCAAACTCTCCGTTACCGCACGCCGTAGTATCCTCGAACATCTGAAATTGCCTGAAAACACCGGCCCTGCGGAATGGTATCTGACAGAATTCGAGGACGACTGGTCCTACAAACCGGCGCCGGCCGATGTCTATTTCCGTCCATCGGCGAGCAACGCGGAAGTCCGCCGCCCGCCGCTGATCGAATACACGTCAACGCAATATCCAATCGACGGCGCCTTGCTCGCTTTGGTCGCCGTCGCCGTCGTCAGCCCGTTGTTGACGCGCTGGAAACGGCGCGGCAGATGAATCGACGCCATGGTTCCGCCGATTTTCCTCTGGTCTTTCCACATGCTTACGGGCACAATAAACTCCATGCCGTCGTTGTTGATGCTTCCGATCCGCTCCATCCCAGGGAGATCCTCATGAACCGTTTGCTCCTCGCCGCTTTGTTTGTTCTCGGTTTTTTCCCCTCACTGTCTTCGGCCGTGGACATCAAGAATATCCGGCCCTGCTACGCTCCGTTCGGCGCCACGCGCTATGATCTGAAGCTTTTGCCAGGCGATGTTCTGTTCATCACGTACGACCTCGAAGGTTTGAAAACGGACAAATCCGGCAAGACGAATTACGAAACCACGCTCGAGTTGATCGACACCAACAACAAGGTCCTTTACAAGAAGCCGACCACCAATGAAGTCGTGCCGCAGCTGGGCACCGGCCGCATGCCGGGCGATTTGCACGTCATCATGGGCGCCCAGCAGGCAGCTGGCAAATACACCGTTCGGCTGACCGTTCACGACAAACTCGAAACGGACAAGAACCTCGCCGCCAAGAAGTTCGAGTATCCCTTTGACGTCATTCCGCAATCCTTCGGCTTCGTCGGCGTCACGGCGCCCGCCATCGGTTTCCCCGGCCAACATTACGTGACCGGCTTCGGCCTCGTCAATCTGGCGATGAACGACAAGAAACAGCCCAACACCGAAATCAACATCCGCATCCTCGACGAAAAAGACAACGCCGTCGCCCCCGCGGTGAAAATCGAATTGCCGCGCGATATGCCGGAAGGCATTGATCTGACGCAGGCCAACTTTGTGCCGCTTCAGTATCCCATCTATTTGAATCGTCCCGGCCGCTTCACGATCGACATTCAGGCGAAAGACAATTTCGGCAACAGGAAGGCTAGCTTGCGTTATCCCGTGACGGTGCTCGACGTGAACAGTTTCGTGGGCAAGTAATTAGCGAGCCACGGGGTTTATCCCCGTGGTATGAAATTCCATTCCACGGGGATAAACCCCGTGGCTCGCCAAGCCAAAGAGTCCGCACCTATGAATGCCATCGAAGAACGAATCGCCCAGTTCCGCAAGATGACGACGGAACTTCCCGACGATGACCTCGGCCACTTCCGCCTGGGACAACTCCTCCTGGAAGACGGCCAGTACGAGGAAGCGGTGAAGTCGTTTCGCCGCACGCTCGAGTTGAGCCCGCAATTCTCGAAGGTCTTCCAACTCCTTGGCACGGGACTGATCAAGCTTGGCAAAAAAGACGAGGCGATCAAGGTCCTGCGCGACGGCTTTGCGGTGGCGGACGAACGCGGCGACAACATCCCGCGCGACGAGATGGTCAAGCTGTTGGTCAGCGTCGGCGAAGCGGCCCCGGAATCGAAGAAACCCGCGCGGCCGGCCGGCGCCGCGGGCGGCTTCCAGTGTCTTCGCCCGGGCTGCGTCGCCGGACAATTCGCACGAAAAATGGCGGTCCCGCCCATCAATGACGAACTCGGCAGAAAAATCCATGAACAGGTCTGTGCGGAGTGCTGGGAATACTGGCTGAAAAATCTCTCCGTCAAGGTCATCAACGAGATGCGCCTCGATCTCAGCACGGAACCGCATTGCGAAGTCTACGATCAAATCATGCGTGAGACGCTGGGGATTTCATGAGCGCACCTTTGCCAGGTCCGATTGCCATCGCCACCGATGAACGCGACCAGTTCGTCGTCAGCCACGGCAAGAGCGGCGTCCTCGGCGTCTTCACCTTGACGCAACCCATGGCCATCCCACGCGGACAGCGCGTCATCGTCCAATCATCTCGCGGCGTCGAGATGGGCGTTGTCCTCCGCCCCGCGACCATTCAACAGGCGCGGCTCTTCGGCGCCACTTCGTCCGGTTTGTTGCTGCGGTTCGTCGCCGATCCCGATGAAATACGCCGAAATGAGTTGGCGGAAATCGAGCAAAGCATCTTCGACACCGCGCGTGCCTGGGCTATTCGCGATGCGTTGGAACTTGAGATTCTTGACGTCGATTTGTTCTTCGACGGCCAGCAAGCTGTGGTGCAGTTTCTCGGCAAGAATGTCGATGTCGAGGCATTCGCCCAGGTGCTCGAACAGCACTTCAACTTGACGATCCGCCTCGAGAATCTGGCTGTCCCCGTCGCGCACGACGAGCATGAGCATGGCTGCGACAAGCCCGACTGCGGCCGTGAATCCGGCGGCTGCACCACGTGCAGCACCGGCGGCGGTTGTTCATCGTGCGGGTCGGGCAAGGTCGATATGCGCGAGTATTTCGGCCACCTGCGCACGAAGATGGAGAAGCGCATTCCGCTCGCGTGATCTGCCGCTTGCGGCTTCGCGCTCGCGTATCGCCAAGCGAGCGCAAAGCCGCAAGCGGCAAATCGTCACTTCACCTTCTTGAATCGCGCCAAGTAAATCGACGCCCTCTTCTCGTGCGAGCTGTAATAGCTCATCCACAACTGATCATCGTGCCACACCAACCCCGCGTAACTCGTGTCGCCGCCCGACGGCAACGTGACCAGCGGCGTCAACTTGGCCGCCTTGACGTCCAGTTCGCACAACACCGTCTGCGCCTTGCCCGTCGTCGTCATGCGACCTGCCGCCAGCCAAGTTCCATCGGGCGACTTGATCAAGTGCGGCCCGCCAAAATACACTCCCAGGTCCTTCCACGTCCATTCCTTGTACGGCGCCTTGCTGACGCCGATCCACGCGGTGTTCGGCTTGCCGTCGCGCCGTTGCAGACAGAGCATCGTGTCGCCATCGAATGCGACGCTCGCCTCCGTCGCGTTCGGCACATCGAAGGTCGTGACGGTTTCGTATTTCTTGCCGTCGCCGCTCTTGAAGAGAATGGCTTCGTACTTTCGCGGCGGCGTGTTATTGGAGCGATAGGCGACGCCGTACGCGTTGCCTTCGTGCCAGCGGACGCGCCAGAGCCATTGCCAGCTCTCGACCGTTTTCTCCGGCTTCGTCCAATCGGCGCCGTTCTTGGAGAAACACACGAACGAAAAATGATCGGTGACCGGATCGCGCGTTGGCGGAACCGCGGCGCCGCCGACGATCATCAATTCCCCCTTCGGCGTGATCGCCAAATGCGGATCGCGCAAATCAACGCCGACTTGTTCGATGAGCGCGGCCGACGTCCACGCCTTGCCATCCTCGGACCGCAGCACGCGAATCTTGCCCGCGCCTTTCGCGTGATCGTCCCCTTCGCGGCAAACGCAATACCAGCGATCCTGATATCGAATCAAATCGGTAAACGCGTTGTGCTTGCCCTCGTCCCAGATCTTTCGCGGCGGCTCGGTCAATTCGTACTTGGCCGACGGCTGCCCGCTCGTCAGCGTGAGGAACAAACACATGGTTAACGTCTGCATTGGCGTGCTCCTTGACAAAGTAGACCGCACACTCCGTGTGCGGAACTCGGCACACGGAGTGTGCCGTCTACTAACATACGAACTTGTTCTCACAAATAATTAATAGATTTTCTTCCTTGCATTGCCATGTCGTCGGCATTAGACCATACCGTAAGTCGGCTCGTTGCGGGCTGATAACACATCTACAGCTTTCTTCGAGGAGAGTGTTCCATGATTCGCAAATTGGCTTGCGCGATCCTTGTGATGACCGTCGCCATCGGGCTCGTCGCCGCCGAAGAATTCACGGCGACCATCACCAAGGTGGACGGCGATAAAGTCACCTTCCAGAAATTCAAAAAAGGCGAGAAGGGCAAAAAAGGCGAAAAAGACGGCGACGCGGTGACGCTCACCGTCGCCAAGGATGCCAAAATCACCAAGGCCAAATTCAGCTTCGACAAGGACAACATGAAAGCCGTTTGGACGTCGGAAGGCGCCGTCGAAGGCGGTTTGAAGAACGATATCTTCAAGATCGAGGAAAAGAAGGAGCCGGAAAAAGACAAGAAAAAAGGCAAGGGCTTCGGTTTCGGCGGCGGCGGTCTCAATGCGCAGATCACCACGTCCGATGACGGTAAGACCATTACCGCCATTGAAGCGCGACCGTTCGGCGGCTTCGGCAAGAAGAAAGACGCCAAGACGACCGACAAATAAACGCGTGACCAAAGGCCAGCAATCCGATGCGCGGAGGCCGCATCCAAGCTTCCGCGCTTCTTTTGTCGGGTCAAAGCTGAAATATGAAAAAAAAGTGAGAAGTTCTTGCTATCGAGTCGAATGGCGCGTTAAAACTACACGGGAAAAAAGCCCGCGCGTTGCGGGCAGCATCTCGGGTTTACCTCAGGAGTGTGTGCAATGGTTCGCAAACTGTTCTGTGCAGGGTTCGTGATGGTTGTCGCGATTGGACTCGTCGCTGCCGACGAATTCACCGCCACGATCACCAAGGCAGGCGATGGGAAGATCACCTACCAGAAGTTCAAGAAAGCCGCCAAGAAGGGCGAAGCTCCGGAAAAAGACGGCGACCCAGTCACGATCAGCGTCGCCAAGGACGTCAAGGTCAACAAGGGCATGTTCAACAAGGACACCAAGAAGGTGGAGCCGGGCGACAAGATTGAAGGCGGCCTCACGGCTGAAGTCTTCACGAAGATCGGCGAAAAGGGCGTGCCCGCTCGCATCACCACGGACGCAGACAACAAAACGGTCACGCAAATCCTGGTGACTGGCGGTAAGAAGAAAGCTGCCCAGTAGTCGCGTGTTTTTGCGTTGCAACCAAGAAACCCTCGGACTCCGGTCCGCGGGTTTTTTCGTTGCCCAAAGAAGTAACCACAGATGAACACGGCGCGGCCAAGCCGCAGTCATTTTCAATTCGAAGCGAAGGGCTTGGTTCACAATCAGAAACTCTCCGCGTTCTCTGCGCCTCTGCGTTTCTA
>DAIOGM010000095.1:14055-20008 GCA_036745215.1 Gemmataceae bacterium | reverse complement strand
GGATTGTTGACGCATTCCTTGCGAATGACCTTCAAGGCGACCGTGCGATTGAGCAATTTCTGCTTGGCCTTGAAAACCTGGCCCATGCCGCCTTCGCCGATACGTTCCAGAAGAATGAATGGGCCGAGAACGAGGTCGCGGGCGTTGCCCTGGAAAATCTGATTGACTTGAAATGCGGTCAGCCAATCGCGACGCAACAGCTCTTGTGCCAACGCGCGCGAATCCGGCATCGCTGCGTTCAGACGCTGCAGTTCTTCGGACTGCTCGGCGTCCAAAAGCTGGCTTTGCAGCAGGCCGTCAACAAAGCTGGAGGATTTCGCCGCTGGCATGGTCAGTGCGCAGCCTCGTTGTGCGTATCGAAGCTCGGGCGACGCGCAAATATAGGTCACAAACGGCGGCGCAGCACATCGAACCAATCGGAAATAGTGAACATTCATTTCGCGCGGCGTCCGAAGGCTGCATTGCACGATGTTTTGTGCCTGTGTTACTATTTGGTCGATCAATGCCTTATCGAAGGATCGATATTCGAGCCGTTCACGGAGGGACCTCATGCGCGTGGCTCTGTTGTCCTACAACGCGCAATTCCACAACGCGGTCGGCAATCACGTCGCCGAGAAAGCGCGGTTCTTTCAAGAACGCGGCGCCGACGTGCGCGTATTCGTCCAAGACGCGCGGCGATTGCATCCGGACTTGCGATCGTGCTCGCGCGAAATCTCCGAGCCGAGCGTGGACGGACCGGTGTGGGATTATCTCCGGCAAGCCGATCTCGTCTTCGCGGTTTACGGCCAATACTACGATTTGCTGCAATACTTGCCGCGCCTCGCCGGGACGGGGCCACGCATCGTGTTCGATTATCTCGGCGTCACGCCGCCGCAATTCTGGAACGATCAGCATCGCGAAATTCTGGAAAAAAGCAGCCAGATGCGCGGCTACATCTGGTGCGCCGACCATGCGTTGACGATCAGCGACGCCAATCGGCAGGAGTTGCTGGATGCGACGAACTTTCCAGATGAGCATGTGACGACGCAGCCGCTCGCGGTCGATTTCGACGCATTTCGCACGGACATGGATGCCCGATTCCTGCATCAGAAGCTTGGTATTGATGGCCGCATCTTGCTCTTTGTGGGCCGGCTGGCAGGCAACAAGCGTGTGCCGTTATTGATTGAAGCGTTGGCGCGCCTCGACGACGCGACGCTGCACGTCGTGATCGTCGGCGATTTCCACGACGTGTACGCGGCGGAAGCGGGGCGATGTCTGGAGCTGGCGAAAAAGTTGAACGTGGATCGCCGCGTTCATTTCCTGGGCGAATTCACCGACGCGGATTTGGCCAAAGCGTATCGCAGCGCCGACGCCTTGGTCATGCCATCGTTGCACGAAGGCTTTTGCGTGCCGGTGATCGAGGCGATGTCGTGCGGCTGCCCGGTGATTGCGTCGCGCTGCACGGCGTTGCCGGAGACGGTCGGCGACGCGGGTCTTACGTTTACGCCAAACGACGCGGACGATTTGGCCCAGCAAATCCGTCGAGTGTTGGCGATGCCGCGGTCATGCGTCGCCAAGGAAAAGCAGCGCATCGCCGTGGTGAGTTTTCGATTTGGCTCGCAGATTGTCGGCGGCGCGGAAACGTCGTTGCGAACGATGGCGCAAACGCTGCTGCGCGCCGGACATCTAGTTGAAGTTTTCACGACCTGTACGAATACGGAAAGCGATTGGCATAACGACTTTTCCGCCGAAACCGCGACTCTCGATGGCTTGACCGTGCATCGCTTTCCCATTGATCCGCACGATCATGCGGCGCACGGCGAAATCGTGCGTGCGATCCTCGACGCTGATGGCCGCGTGCCACTGGAGCTTCAAGAACGCTACCTCGAACTCAGCATTCACTCGACCGCATTGTTGAACGCCCTGCGCAGTCGGCGACACGAATTGGATGCGATCATCACTGGTCCTTATCTGTTCGGCCTGACAGCGGACACCGCACGAGAATTCCCGCACCAGACGCTCATCGTTCCCTGTTTCCACGACGAACCGCTCGCCCGGCTTTCGGTTTGGCCAACCTTGTACGGCATTTGCGGCGGCATCCTGTATCACAGCGCCGAGGAGCAAGAACTGGCGCAGACGCGGTTCGGCGTCAATCATCCGAATTCGACCATCATCGGGACATCGCTCCCGTCGAGCGCCGATCAGCCTTTGCCGCCGTTGCCTGGGAAACTGCAACGACCGTATGTCGTGTACTGCGGACGTTACTCGGAACAGAAAAACGTGCCGCTCCTTCTTGATTGGGCACGGAAATACCAGGAACAACGACCGGGGCAACTCAATTTCGTTTTCATGGGGCAGGGCGAAATCAAGCTTCCCAACGCACCCTGGCTTCACGATCTCGGGCGCGTCGATGAAAACATGAAACGAACCGTGCTCGCCGGCGCGAAGGCGCTGGTGCAACTGTCGCTTCAGGAATCGCTTTCACTCGTCGCGCTCGAAGCGTGGGCGCAACGAACGCCAATCCTCGTTCATTTCGATTGCACCGTCCTGGTCGGGCAGGTCGATCGCTCGCGCGGCGGCGCTGTCGTCGCCGATTTCGCCGCGTTTGCCAAGACGCTCGATCATTGGTTGGCCGATGATGACGCCCGCCGCGAATGCGGGACGAACGGCCGCGCGTATGTTTTCGAGAACTACGTCTCCGAAGAGAAATACGCGTCCCGAATTGGCGAGTGCATCCATCGCCTGGGTGTGCCTTTATCCCAACAAATGCGCGAACGTGGTCTGGAACGAGCGCGTTCCTTTTCGCGCAAGCGCTGGCAGGAACGATTCGCGGAGTTCGTTGAGCAGTTGCTCATGCAGCCGGCTCGATCCGGACAAAGCGACGTACGCGTCGAACCGCTGCGGACGAGCGTCCACGCCGCGGGGACGCCGAAACTGCTGTTGCCGGTGCGTCTCTTGAACGACGGGACGCGCGCCGCCGTGCCGGACGGACCGGGCCGGACCGTCGTTTGTTGGGAGATTCGTGCGGCGGCGAGCGATGCCGTTGTCACGCGCTGCGCGGAGATTCCGCTGCCGGCGCTGGTGATGCCGGGTCAGGCGCTCGTCGCTGTCGTTCCGATCGAGACGCCCGTGGATGAGGGCAACTATGTCGTCCGCCTATGGACGGAACGATGGGATACGCTCGCGCCGCCTGTTGCGGTGGCGGAAGTTGCCATGACGGTCGATTGCGAAACCTCGAGCGCGGAATCGTGCATCTCCGTCTTTCTCGACACGATCGCCAAGACACTTCCCAAAGCCCACCATTTGCAACAATTGCCGGCGGATTACGTGGACGTCACGGAGGGCGCCTTCGCGTCCGTCAAACGGCTGATCAAGCGCAAGGCGTTGCAAAACTTCAAACACGCATATGTCGATGTGCTGTCGCGCCAGCAATCCCAGGTCAATGGCCATTTGGTGCTGATGGTCCAGCAACTGGCCGAATGTTGCGCGATGCTCGATCAACGTCTCGCTGCACTCGAAAAAACGCGGGCTGAGGTCACGGCAACCGCAGATAGCCAATGTAGTCATCACGCTCCGCGTGATGCCGTTTTGCAACGTCCATAACGTGACGATTCCGTCCGCGAGCGAGCCGAACACCATCACGCGGAGCGTGATGACTACTATGCAGAATTAGCCAGGAGACTTCACGGATGAAATGCCTCGTCACCGGCTCGGCCGGCTTCATCGGTTCGCATCTTTGTGAACGCCTCGTGCGCGACGGTCACACCGTCGTTGGCATCGACGCGTTCATTCCGTATTATCCACGAGCAATCAAAGAGTCGAATCTCGCCGACCTTCGAACGAGCCGGGCGTACGCGCATCATCTCGTCGATTTGCGCATGGATCCGCTCGATGCCATTCTCGAAGGCGTCGATGTCGTTTTCCATCTGGCCGCGATGGCGGGCCTCGTCAAGAGCTGGACCGATTTTGATCTTTATCAAAGCTGCAATCTCACCGCCACGCAGCGGCTATTGGAAGCCGTACGCCGCAATGGCGGCGTCAAACGGTTTCTGTACGCTTCGACCTCGTCCGTCTACGGCCGATTCAGCACCGGTGACGAGACGATGCCGACGCGGCCGATCTCGCCTTACGGCGTCACGAAACTCGCCGCGGAGAATCTGTGCCGCACCTACGACGAGTTCGGCGTGCCGGTTGTGGTGCTTAGGTATTTTTCCGTATACGGCCCGCGCCAGCGCCCGGACATGGGTTATCATCGCTTCATCGACGCGCTCTTGAAGCGCGAGCCGATTGCGGTTTACGGCGACGGCCTGCAAATGCGCGGCAACACGTATGTTGACGATTGCGTGGACGCGACGGTGGCGGCGCTCGCAGCGCCGATCGGGGAGACCTACAATCTCGGCGGCGGCGAAACCGCTTCGGTCTGGGACATTCTCAGCAAGCTCGAAGCAATCATCGGCACGAAGGCAGTCGTGCGCCGCGAGCCCGCGCGATTCGGCGATCAACGCTCGACATTCGCCGACACGTCGAAGCTTCAACGCCACGTCGGCTGGCGAGCGAAGACCACTCTCGATGATGGCCTGGCCGAGCAAGTCGGCTGGCAGCGCCAGTTGCATTCGCGGCCGCTCGCCGCATAGCCAAATCACCGATCAATGATGCATGAATATCGACCGCCAGTGATTCGGCTCGCCATTCTGATGGCGCGCCGCGGCGGCGGACGCGGCGCTGCTGTTGGTTGACGTCATTGGCGTCTGCGCGGCGGCCGGTCGCGTCCACCAGCCGAGCGATTGAACGCCGCCAATCGTCAGAGCGAAGCAGGCGATGAACAGCCACCACATTGAGATTTTTGCCATGCGACATCCTTGTCGAAGGTTCGGATTGTGTTGGGTTGATGAAGTGCAAACGGTGCGCCAGTCGTGATTTCGCAGTGAAAATGGACGATGCAATGCCAATCCATGTTCGCGGCGGACCAGTGGAGCCGCTTTTTCCAACGCGATTTGCAAAATTGTCCCCATCGATGCGAATCATTTACACGGCGACGAGCGGATCGCGTTCGCGCCGGCTTGCCCAGATTTGCAGGGCCGGGAAACGGTGGGCGAGCTGCGTCGCTAGCGCTTCAACGCCGCACCGTTCGGTGGCGTAGTGCCCCGGCAGGACCAGCGCGATGTGGCGTGCCTGGGCGGCGAGCGCATCGTGAAAGCGCGCTTCGCCGGTGAGGAAAACGTCGGCGCGTTTGGCCGACGCGTCGCTGAGGAACTCCGCCGCCGCGCCGCACGCCAGCGCGACTCGCTCGACTTGCTGATTGGCCGCGCCGACGATCTCGACTTTGCCGGCATTCAGCGTAGTCTTGACAAGTTGCGCAAACGCCGCGAGCGACATCGACGCGGGCAAAACGCCAAGACGGCCTTCACCAATTTTCGCATGCTCGGGCCGCAGCGAATAGACGTCATACGCCGGCTCCTCGTACGAATGCGCCGAGCGCATCGCGGCCACCACTCGTTCGACAAACGCTTCGGCGCAGAGCACCTCGAGCCGGCATTCGGCAACCTCCTCGCGGCGGCCCTTTGCCCCAATCGTCGGATTGGTCGATTCGCCGCCAAAGAACGTGCCGGTGCCGGCGAGCCGAAAGCTGCACTCGCGATACTGACCGATATGTCCGGCGCCGGCAGCGAACATCGCGTCACTTACCTTCGCCAGGTCGTTGTCGGGAACGAAGACAACGATCTTGCATTGTTTCGCCGCATCGCCGATACGCAGTGGCACGACGTTATTGAGCGCCAACAATTTCGCCAGATGAGCATTGATGCCGTCGGCGCAATTGTCGAACGCCGTGTGCGGACTGTAAACCGCGACGCCCGCTTGCACGAGATTCAACAACATTCGGCCTTCCGCCGTTGCCGTCGTTAGTTTTTTAACCGGCCGAAAAAAGATCGGATGATGACTGACGATGAATTGCACGTGCGATTCGATGGCTTCC